>DASXPW010000193.1:0-6896 GCA_036493385.1 Pyrinomonadaceae bacterium | reverse complement strand
AAGGAGCGACTGGATGATCGTATACGCCAGCTTGCCGGTTTCTAGGTTGGGGTCTTTAGCCTCGTCTGTCATGGCGTCGGCGTGCCTCAAATAAATGGCAATTCGGTCACCTCAGATTCCAGATCGCCCGCTCTGAGTTTGGTGTCTGTAGGAAGATAATCGTATCGCACAAATGCAAGAGCGATGTTCTTGCCGAGCTTTGGCGAGAATGTCATTGAAGTTACTTTTCCGGCGTTTTTACCGTCCACGGAGAGTAGCTCGGTACCGGCAGCTAAACCACCGGCTACCGCGAGCGGTTCTGCCAGCACAAGCCCCGTCAGTTGCTTCGCAACATGCCCACGAAAATGGATACGGGCAATGATCTCCTGGCCGAGGTAACAGCCCTTCGAATACGAGATCATACCTTCGAGACCAAGCTCAGGAACGATGGTCGACTCGTCCATATCGACGCCATACCTCGGAATTCCTGATTCAACCCTCAATGTTTCGTATAACTCTTCATCTACCGGTAAGCAGTGATTTTCTTTCGTAAGAAAATCCCGAAAACCCTCCGCTTTTTCGGCCAGGACAAAATACGATGCGCCGTTCGTCGCCGCAAACGCGAATGAGCCAGGCACCATCTGCGAAACTTCCCTGTGATAAACATCCTCGACCGGCCCGAATATCTCAAAATATGCGAACTGCTCCGACAGGTCCTCGACAAAAAAATCGCCTGCAAACGTAAATCGAAACAGATTCTGAAAGAGCTTTTCTCTCGTCGCGTCTTCCGTTTCAATAAAATAGCTATCACCACGCCGTTGGACACGAATGACCGCGACCAGACGTCCCTGAGCATTCGGAAACGCCGCGAGCATTTGTGCCCCGTCCTCGAGCGTCTTCATATCGTTCGTGATCATGCCGTCAAGGAATTGCACGGCCTCTTTGCCACGAATCTCGATCAGTCCTCGCGGCTGCTCATAAAAAGCCGCGCGGCCCGTGCGAATCTTGTTGTATATCTCTAGGTCCATTCAGATAACAATCTCAAATTATCACTTCTCACTTATCAGTTATCACTTATTCCGGAGCAATTTTCCTAGCGTCTGAAAATGTGTTAGCTGCGTCTCCAAACCGCGCTGCGACGCGATGACCTGCGGACTCGGATGATAAAGCGGAACGAGCCGTCGACCGCCCCACGTCTGGATCTTTCCCGCATGCTCTCTTAGTGTAAATTCATGATATTGAATAAGTTTGAGCGCTTCAAGAGCCACGCTGCCCAGCGTCGCGACGATCGGCGGATCAATGAGATCAAGAATGCGTTTTAAGTAAGTCGAGCAATTCTTGATCTCGCTTCGTGCCGGCCGCCGGTTGGCGTCGGTAGCGGACCGCGGACTGCACATGACGGCTGACGTGATAAAGATATCCTCACGGCTAAGACCGATCGAATCAAGCAGTTTCTGAAAATTCTCGCCCGATTTATCTCCGAAAAACGGTCGTCTGGTCCTATCGGCGCCAGCGCGGCCAGGAGCCTCGCCGACAAAAAACACTCGTGGTTCGAGAGATCCATTGAGATGGCTCAAAACGGCTGTCTTATCCGCGAGGTTTGGGCAGATGGTACAGGATCGCGCTTCGGCGCCGAGAGCCTCAAATTGGCCGGACAACGGGTTCATTGATACAATTCTAGTTTTAACAGCTAAAGATAAAATGAGCCAATTAACCGAAGAGCAGGTATTAGATTCGCTCCGTGCGATCGTAGACCCCGATCTGCGCAAGGACATTGTCACTCTCGGATTTGTCCGCGATCTGAAGATCGACGGCGGCGACGTTTCGCTGCGTATCGTGCTGACAACGCCGGCGTGCCCCGTCAAAGAGCAGATGGAATCGCAGGCGACCGAGATCCTCAGCGAGCTTCCTGGCGTCACAAAGGTCGCCGTCACAATGGACGCTGAGGTGCCGCAGGGCCGCGGCATAAAGAACAACGTAGCCGTGCCGGGTGTCAGAAACATCATTGCCGTTTCCAGCGGCAAGGGCGGCGTCGGAAAATCCACGGTTGCTGTCAACCTTGCGGTTTCATTGGCCCAAAACGGAGCCAGGGTCGGTTTAATGGATGCCGACGTTTATGGCCCCAACGTGCCAATGATGCTTGGTGCGACCGTTACGCCGCAGGCCGCGAACAGCCAACTCATTCCGCCCGTGGCCCACGGCATCAAGGTCATCTCGATGGCCCAGCTCGTGCCGCCGGACAAGCCGATGATCCTGCGCGGACCGATGCTGCACGGCGTGGTTCGACAATTCCTGACCGATGTTGCCTGGGGCGAACTCGACTATCTCATCGTGGACATGCCGCCGGGCACGGGCGATGTGCAGTTAAGCCTGGCACAGCTTGTTCCAGTTCAGGGTGCGGTGATCGTCACGACCCCGCAAGAGGTATCGATATCGGACGTCCGTCGCGCGGTGAAAATGTTTGAGACTGTGGCCGTCCCGGTCCTTGGCGTTATCGAAAATATGTCCTATTTTATCGCGCCGGATACGGGTAATCGATATGAGATCTTTGGCAAAGGTGGCGGACGGAGATTAGCCGAGGAATACAACCTCAATTTTCTCGGCGAGGTGCCGCTCGGCATCGAGGTTCGCGAGGCTGGCGATAGCGGCGTGCCGGTGGTTGTCTCTTCACCAGATTCACCACAGTCAGAGGCCTTCCGAAAGGTTGCCGAAGAGGTCGCTCGCCAGGTCTCGATCGAAGCCATGAAACCTGAGCTCGTGATCCTCTCAAAAGCAAAATAGGGTGAGACGCTTACGAAACATCGATCTCGTAGTCCGCAACGAAAGGCGTTCCCCCGATGGGTAAAGGGCGGAGATCTGCAGGTATTGGCAATTCTTTGCTGTTTAACGCAAAACGATCTTTCCCTTATCTTTTACCTGACTTCGCTTTTCACAGCGCAGCCTTGGTGACTATCTCCTGAAATCGCGGGTCCTCGCGAACGAAATCGAATTTCGACAGGTATTTGATCCCGAATAAGGTTGGTTCGTTCTCGTCGGCCGCCGTTTGCAGCCAGAATATCGTCTGTTCCTGGTCCTGCAGTGTCGCCGCACGCATTGCAATGTCGATCGCCGCCGTTTTGGCGGGTTCCGTCTGGCGCGATCTGGTCATCTCGTCGAGCCAAGCGCGGTTGGCCGCCTCCAGCCCGTCGGATCGCCTTATCGTGCTCAGGCGATCAGCCAACGCGTTCGCTCCCTCGACCTCGAGGGCCTTCATATTGGCGTCAAACGCTTTATCGGGCTCGCCGTTCACCTCGTAGCTTGTACCGAGAAGCCATTGAGCCAGGGCAAATTGGGGATATTCGACCGCGGTTCGCTCAAGCTGTTCGATGGCTTGCGGATATCGGCGAGCGCATAGATCCGCGAGCCCGATGTCGGTCTTGATGATCGGTGACACGGGGTTCAGCTCACGAGCCTTTTCAAGCTTCGCGAGCGCACCGTCAAACTGCCCGACGTTTATCAGAAAGTAGCCATACCTGAGATAGGCGTCAGCGTTGTTCGGGTTCAATTCGATCGCCGTTCGCAGGCTCGTCTCGGCCTGCGGCCAGTTTCGGTCGGCGAAAAACTGAACGAGTGCGATAGAGGTGTGCGCGCTCGAAAGCTCGGGATTTAATTCCAGCGCTCGGCCAGCCGCCTGTCGCGCGACGGGAATTGACTCGGCAGCAGAACGGAGCCCGAAATTGTAAAGGATCAGCATTGAGTCGGCCACACCTGCGTATGCATCGGCAAAACCTGGGTCGAGGGCGATCGCCTGTTGGTAAAGCTCGATCGAACGAGTAAGACCGTCGCTCGTATTCTGAGTCTCAAAATATCGGCCCCGAAGATATCTTTCATATGCATCTGCGTTCTGCGTCCCGCGATGGGCGAGGAGGTCGTTGTCTGATTTCGTTAGCTCAAAAGCCAGCGCCTGGGCGATGCTCTCCGAGAGCGCGTCCTGGAGCGCGAAAAGTCCCGCCGTGGGCTGTTCGAACCGATTCGCCCAGATCTGTTCACCACTGTCTGTGCGAATAAGTTGAGCATTTACTCGGAGGCGCCCGTCGGCTTTTTGAATAGTGCCGACCAACACGGCGTCCACATTCAGTCGCCGACCAGTCTCCAGAGGGTCCGAACCATTCGTTGCGACCGCGCTGAGCGGCGGAACGATCACGCGTTTAAGGCTCCCGATCTTAGTTATTAGCTCGTCAGTCAGACCGAGACCCAATTCTCGGCTGTCTTCGTCACCACTTAGCGGCTGCAGAGGAAGAACGGCGACCGAACTGACACTGGTTTTCCCAGAGTTCGCCTTCGTTTGTGGCCAAAACCACCAAGCCAGCGTGCTTGCCAACACTATTGCGGCGGCCACGCCAAGCGGGATCATCCAATGCGGTCGGCTCGAAGCGGGTGGAAGTGCGAGAAGCTCCGGCTCAGGCGAATCCTCGACGGCGACTGTCAGACGCTTGACGGTTCGCTTTTCGACGATCAGCGGTTGCCGAGGGTCTCGCTCTGCCAACTTAAGATCGGCTGTGAATCGGTAGCCATGCTTTGGGATCGTTTCGATAAAATCGCCGCCGGCGTTGTCAAAGACCTTTCTGAGGCGTGAGATCTGCTTCGCGAGGTTGCCTTCCTCGACCGTTGTGTCCTCCCAGATGACCGACATCATCTCTTCCTTCGACAATGCCCGACCGTTGTTCTGCACAAAGAGCAAAAGCGTGTTGAATTCCTTGGCGGAAAGATGGATCGGCTCGCCATTGACGAGCAAGGATTTTTCTTCGGGATCGAGAATGAATGAACCGAATTCGTAAGTAACCTGTTTAGGATCAGCGACTTCCATGAGGTCAAGAAAAAGTCATAAGAATTCCATAAAAACCGAAAGACCTTATTCTCGCTTCGCGTGATTATGGCTGCATATACGGGACTCGTCGAACCTGGTTTTGACCGGAGTTAGGTGATTTTAACCCCAATAAATTGAGAGGGCAACATTTTTAATGCGCCAAAAAACTGAGATCAAATTCGAAGTGGAAGAAACCGTCGTGTTAAAGCAGGGCGGAAAAATTTCCAGAGAGTTTTGTCCACAATGCTGTCGGGACGTAGACCTGGTCTCGCCTGATGTTCTGGCGCTTGTAACGAATGCCAGCGAACGCGAGATATTTCGTCTCGTCGAGCGCGGTGCTATCCATTTTATCGAAGCGGACCGGTTAATCGTCTGTCCAGCCTGTTATCACCGGTCACTGCTCGGGAACCAGGTCGATCGAACATTTATCAGCGTTTCGAAAATAGCCTGATCATAGAAACACGACAATCAATGGAGAAAAGCATGAAATCAATGAATAATACGGAAACACATCGCAGCCGCAGTAAAAAACCACTCCTCTTCATAGCGATCGCAGTCAGCGTCGCTTTGGCGGTGATCGTCAGCTCCGCAGCAGGACAAAGTGGCGCTTTGAAAGTGACATCGTTCCCTTCTGGAGCAAAGGTCACGATCGACGGAAGCGACACCGGCAAAACGACTCCGATGAGCACTAGTCTGTCCGTCGGCGATCACGCCGTCGTGGTCTCGATTCCAAGCTCAGGCTGGAATCCAGATTCGCGGACGGTGACCATCGTCTCAGGAAATAATGATCTCAGCGTAACCTTGCTTCCCATTCTGACCGCGGGCCCTGCCGGACCAAAGGGGGATAAGGGTGACAAAGGCGATAAAGGTGACAGGGGAGATACCGGAGCGCAAGGCGCGACTGGGTTAAAAGGGGATAAGGGTGACAAAGGTGACACCGGAGCACAAGGGCCAGCCGGATCTGATGGACCTCCCGGACCTCCGGGAGGTATCAATGTATGGCAGATCGTTTCAGGTCTCGCCCAACAAGCGCAGTCAAACAATAGCTACGCCGCAAGCAATGATAGCCAGGTCACGATCACCTTGCCCGCGGCTCCGAATATAGGTGATGTCGTCCGCGTTTCAGGGATCGGAGCCGGCGGCTGGAAGATCGCACAAAATCCAGGACAGTCAATAATCGGCGCCAACTACGATGCGGCGGACCAGGTATTTAGTCCAAGGGAGACCAGCCGTACATGGTGGTCGGTAGCGTCATCTGCAGATGGCACAAAGTTGGTGGCAGTGGTCAAGTCCGGGATGATCTACACATCGACCGATTCAGGACTAACGTGGACACCGAGAGAATCAATCAGAGGTTGGGAAGCCGTAGCCTCGTCCGCTGACGGAAACAAGCTCGTTGCGATAGTTAGTGATGGGCAGATCTATACCTCAACAGACGCGGGCGTTTCCTGGACCGCCAGAGAAACCAACCGCTTTTGGTTGTCCGTAGCTTCGTCGGCTGACGGGACACGACTCATCGCGGGCGCTGGCGGTCCTACGGGTACGGGAGTATTTGTGTCGCTAGATTCAGGCGTAACATGGCAACAACATGGACCAGCAGCCGGTTATTCGGCTGTTGCCTCATCAGCCGATGGCATACGGCTCTTTGCGGGCGCATCGGGGTCCGTGATTTACAGTTCGGCCGATTCGGGGACAACTTGGACCGTGTCTTTGAACCGGCCCGACTCTTGGCAATCGCTGACCTCATCAGCCGACGGGGGAACGGTTGCCGCCGTTGTTTTAGGCGGACAGATATTCACTTCTACGGACGGCGGCGGAAGCTGGACCCCGCGGCAAAGCTCGCGCAATTGGCGCTCGATCGCGTCATCAGCCAGTGGAAACACGATGGCGGCTGTAGTCAGCAGCGGACAGATCTATATCTCTAGGGATTCCGGTGTGAGTTGGGTCGCACACGAGAATAATCGCTCTTGGATATCGATCACTTCGAACTCGGAAGGAACACGATTTGTCGCGGCCGAAGCGAATGGCCAGATCTATACGTCCGAACGGGCAACGACGCCAGGCACAGCGG
>DASXPW010000192.1:0-3564 GCA_036493385.1 Pyrinomonadaceae bacterium | reverse complement strand
CACAAAGACCCGGAAAAGGTCTTTAATCTGACCATCAAAAAGAACACTGTCGCAGTCGTTTCCGACGGCACAGCCGTCCTCGGCCTCGGCGATATCGGCCCGGCGGCGGCGTTGCCCGTGATGGAAGGCAAATGCCAGCTTTTTAAGGAATTTGGCGGCGTCGATGCTTTTCCCATTTGCCTTAGCACAAAAGATTCGCATGAGATCGTTCAGACGATCAAGCGAATATCGGTGGCGTTCGGCGGCATAAACCTTGAAGACATTTCAGCGCCGCGATGTTTTGAGATCGAAGAACGTCTGAAAGAAGAGCTCGATATTCCCGTCTTTCACGATGACCAACACGGCACCGCTGTTGTTGTGCTCGCTGCCCTCATAAACGCGCTCAAGATCGTCGGCAAGCGAATTGAAGACATTAAGGTCGTTGTCAACGGAATTGGCGCGGCCGGCGTCGCGTGCTCAAAGATCGTGATGGCCGCCGGAGTGCAGAACATCGTCGGCTGCGACACGACCGGGGCATTGTTTAAAGGCCGCAAAGAGAACATGAATTGGGTCAAAGATTGGTTCGCCCAGCATTCCAATCCGGATAAGGAAAAGGGCACTGTTCACGACGTGATCAAAGGGGCCGATGTTTTCCTTGGGCTGTCTGTTCCGGGAGTAATTGCTCAGGACGATCTGAAAAACATGGCGAAAGAGCCGGTGATTTTCGCTATGGCGAATCCCATCCCTGAGATCATGCCAGAAGAGGCGATGGGCCTCGTCGCCGTCATGGCCACCGGTCGCTCCGATTATCCAAATCAGATCAACAATGTGCTCTGCTTTCCGGGAATTTTCCGCGGCGCGTTAAATTGCAGAGCGTCACGAATAAATGAGCCAATGAAGCTGGCCGCGGCAAATGCCATCGCCTCCATCATCGGGCCTGACGAGCTTCACCCCGACTACATCATCCCTTCGGTTTTCGATCGCCGAGTCGGCGAGGCAGTCGCCACCCAGGTCGAAGAAGCCGCTTACGAATCGGGCGTTGCTCGACGCCAGCGTCAGACGGCGGAAACCTTCTTTTAATGGAACGAGCTGTTCATATTCTGATAGATCTCGTCGAGCGTCTCGCGTGACGCCCGGCTGGCGGCGTGGGCCGAGCCATACGCGATCTCAATATTACCCTTTTCGAGCTCTTCAAATACGTGATCGGCAAATTCATCCACATTCACGCCGAATGTATGAAGGCCGGGCGCCTGCAGATCTGTGTCGACGGCCGGCGGAACGATCTCGACGACCCGAATATGTGAATCCTTCAATTGCCATCTGAGCGACAGCGTGAACGAATGAAGCGCCGCCTTGGTCGCGCAGTAAACCGGCACATTTGCGAGCGGCATGAACGACAGCCCCGACGTCACGTTCATAAATGCGGCTGCTTCTCGTTTCGCGAAGTGGCTATAAAAAAGCCGCGAGAGGTGTATCGGCGCTTCGAGGTTGATCTCGATCTCAGAGCGCGTCGTCTGCCAGTCTTCATCACCCTTTAGATCGAGACGCCGCTGGATCCCGGCGTTGTTCACCAGGACGTTGACCGACGGAAATTCCGCGGTCACCCATTTAACAAGATTTTCACGCTCGGCCGCGTCCGAAACATCACAGACGAATGTTTGAAGGCCGGGAAACTCTTTGCCGACGCTCTCGAGCCGATCCTCACGCCGGCCGCAAACGATAACTTGGTTACCGCGATCAAGAAAACGTTTTGTAAGCGCGAGGCCGATCCCGCTCGCGCCGCCCGTTACCAGGATGGTATTGCCCGAAATGTTCATATTGTCTCAATAATATCACTCCCAAAATGATAGATTTGAACAAATGGCGCATGACGTTCGCATAGGAACTTGCGGCTACGGTCGCGCGAAAAAGCCTGAGTACGCCGCCGCGCTCGACTGCGTCGAGATCCAACATACTTTCTATAAGCCGCCCCAAGTGAAAACTCTCGAGGGCTGGCGCGCTGAGACGCCCGAAGGATTTGAGTTTACGCTAAAGGCCTGGCAGTTCATCACGCACGAAGCCAGTAGCCCGACGTACAAACGGCTCAAACGCGAGTTGACTGAAAAGGAGCAGAAGGAGGTCGGAGCATTTAAGCCGACCGAAACTGTCGATCACGGATGGAAGGTTACGCTCGAGTCGGCAAGGGCGCTAAACGCGCGAACAATTCTTTTTCAATGCCCAGCGAAATTTGTCCAAAGCGCGACCAACATCAAAAACATCCGCAAATTCTTCAAAAAGATCGACCGGGGCGATATGAATTTTGCCTGGGAGCCGCGCGGCAAAACGTGGGACGCCGAGACCATTGAAAAGATCTGCCGCGATCTCGATCTGTGGCACTGTGTCGACCCTTTCTTTAACCGGACCGCGACGCCCGAACGTTGTTATTACCGCCTTCACGGCATCAAGCGTTGGCGATATAAATATGAACAGGGCGAGCTCGAAGAGCTTGTCTCGTTGCTGCCGGCCGAAAACCTGGCCTACGTGTTTTTCAACAATAACGAAATGTTCGACGACGCTAACCGATTTCGCCGAATAGTCGAGGAATCCGATAACTGGATAGACTGATCAGGACGCGAATTTGTAGCCGAGTCCATGCACGGTTTGAATGAATTTGGGATGTCGAGGATTTTCTTCTAGCTTTTGTCTTAGCCAGGCGACGTGGACGTCGACCGTCCGAGTGGTCGGCATCGCGTCATAGCCCCAGACCGCATCGAGCAGCGTATCGCGAGTGTGGACGATGCCGCGGTTTTCAATTAAGTATTGCAGCAGTTTGAACTCCATCGCCGACAGCTCAACCGGGGCGTCGCGAAGCAGGACCTCCGCACGCTTGAAATTGATCGAAACGTCTCCAAATTTAAACGCGGTCACATCCCGATGGCCGTTTGCATGCAGCGGTGAACGCCGCAAAAGGGCCTCGATCCTCGCCAGAAGTTCGATCACCTCAAATGGCTTCGTCAGATAGTCGTCCGCACCGAGCTTTAGCCCAAGGACCTTGTCGATCGTCTCGCCTTTTGCCGTAAGCATCAGGATCGGCGTGTGAATTCCCTTTTGTCGCAGATCGCGGGCCACGTCGTAACCGTTCTTTTTCGGCAGCATTAGATCGAGAACGATAAGATCGAAATTTTCTGACTGCGCCAGCTCAAATCCTGTTTTTCCGTCAGCCGCCGACACCACCTCGTACCCTTCACTGTGCAGCCGGTCAGTGAGCGTAATGATCAAACCTTGCTCATCCTCGATCAATAGTATTCGCATGCGAAAATAAGCCCTGAGTTCTATGCGCTTTCCGAAACCGGCAGCTCGATCGTAAATTTGCTTCCGACGCCGACCTCGCTTTCGGCCGTGATGCGACCGCCATGCGCCTCGACTACCTGCTTAACGATCGAGAGTCCTAGCCCGTTGCCGTGGATCTGCGCATCGACAACCTCTCGAGATCGATAAAACGGTTCGAATATCTGCTTCAGATCGTCCTTTGAAACACCGATACCGCGGTCCTCGACCGATATTTTGACCTTGCCGTCGCCGTTTCGTGCCGACACCCGCATCCAG
>DASXPW010000191.1:0-2957 GCA_036493385.1 Pyrinomonadaceae bacterium | reverse complement strand
GCCGCCGATCCTCAACGAGAAATTTGGTGTAAACATCAGTGCCATCGCAGTGCCGCTCATAGTAATATATGTCATCGCCGATATCGGCTCGATCGGGGGCGGATACCTATCCTCAGCGCTGATCAAGAGTGGTCGCTCGGTAAATCAAAGCCGCAAATTGGCGATGCTAATTTGCGCCCTCTGTGTGGTGCCGGTCGTTTTTGTGCCCTTTACCAATAGCTTATTGACTGCCGTTTTGTTGATAAGCCTGGCGGCCGCGGCGCATCAGGGCTGGTCTGCCAACATTTTTACTACTGCGTCCGATATGTTTCCGCGGCAAGCCGTCGGCTCGGTCGTTGGCTTTGGGGGTATGGTTGGTTCGGTCGGCGGCGTGATCCTGCAAGCGACAGTTGGTTATGTCAAGGATTACACGGGCTCCTATCTGCCCGTGTTCTTTATTGCCGCATCGGCGTATCTGATCGCTCTCGCGGCCATGCAGATCTTGACGCCCAAACTAGAGCCTGCTGTGATCGATACCGAATAGGGCCAATCGGCACGACCAGCATTATTTTTCAAATCTGATCCAATCGATGTCCGCTGAGCCGGCGTCGTTGAATTTGCCGGGCCGGTTAAAAAAGAAGCCGATCTTGGCGCCGATCCAGCGGCCGTCGCGAGCTTTAAATGGCACGCCCGCGTTCGTAAACGTCTTTCCGTCGATGCTGAAGCTGAAGGCGCACATAGCTCCGGCCGTGACCTTTACCCGAAGATAAAATTCCATTGACTTTAAGAGGAAAGGTACGTTTTCGTATTCGGCGAAGCCTTTGTCGGCGTCGTGCGCGGTTGATTGCGCGACATAGAGGCTGCCACCTTTGAACGTTACGCCGATGTATGAATAATCGGTGCCCATCACGAGCATGCCGAACTTTTCGCCCTCGAATCGCGGATCTATCTTGACCTTTGCGGTTGCGGTAAATTCTTCGGCAGGCAACTTCTGTAAGAGCAGGTTCGGTACGTCCCAGAGATTTTTGAAGCCGGCCGGCTGCTCGACCGAGAACAGTCGGAATGCACCTTTGTCGGGAACCGGCATTCCCCACGGGGCTTGAGGTTCGTTGGCATGCCACTGCCATTGAGGGCCGAGCGATGTGCCGTTAAATTCGTCAGAATCTTCCGGAGTTTGCGTGGGATAGCTCTTTCCGACGTTAGGTTTTTTGAACGTCAGGACCGGTTCACCACCATTGCCGACGATTGGAAAATCATTCGTCCAGACAACCGGCTCCAGATCGACAACGCGGCCATATGCGCCCTTGTCATTGAAATGCACGAACCACCATTCACCCGTTTGAGTGTCTACCAGCGCGCCCTGATGCGGACCATTGATGGGCGACTTGCCTTGAGCGAGGATCACCTTTTTCTCGTACGGTCCATAGATCCTTTTTGATCGGAGGGCAAGCTGCCAGCCGGTTGTGACGCCGCCCGCCGGAGCGAGTATGTAATACCAGCCGTTCTGCTCGTAAAACTTCGGACCCTCTACCGTGGGATCAGCGTCGTGGCCGTCAAATACAATGACGCCTTTGTCGAGAACCTGTGTGCCCTCGTTGTTCATTTTGTTAACGACAAGCACGCTCTTGACGCCGGTGCGGCTGCCTGCAAACGCATGAACGAGATAGACATTCCCGTCGGCATCCCACAGAGGACACGGGTCGATCCAGCCCTTTTCGTTGTTAATGCGGATGGGCTTTGACCATTGCCCCGCGGGGTCCTTTGCCTTTGTAACAAACAGCCCAAAATCGGGATCGGCGTAGTAAATAAAATATTCGCCGTTGTGATAGCGGATCGCAGGGGCCCAGATGCCGTTGCCATGCTGCGGCTTGGAATACACATCTTCCGGCTCGAGGCGGCGTATGGCGTAATTGATGACCTGCCAATTTACGAGGTCCTTTGAGTGCAATATCGGCAGGCCTGGCACGGCGTTAAAGCTCGAGGCCGTCATATAAAAATCGTCGCCGACTCGGATGACATCGGGGTCTGAATAATCAGCAAAAAGGATCGGGTTTTTATAAGTACCGTCGCCAATATCGGCGACCCAAACGTGCGAAACGAAAGGAGTTTGCTGCGAAAATGCATTCGTCGCAAAAAAGACGAGAGACATTACTCCCGCAAAACACGCGACCGCAAATCGACTATTTCTTGCCGCCGCCATTCGATCTGTCGTTTTGCTCCTCGAGACGCTGTGCCTCCTGCGTGCGGATAAGATGGTCATGCATCGCCAGACGAGCCGCCTCCGTGTCGTGCTCGCGCATGGCGCGATAGATGTTGTGGTGCTGCTCGGCAGATTGTTTAAGATCTTTTGCCCGCTTTACGGTTTTGCTGCGGCTGTCGAAAAGAATGGTTGCGACCATGTTCATCAGCGACGTCAGGATGCGATTATTCGACGCGGCCGCGATCGTCTGATGAAAACGCATATCGTGGACCAGATATTGTTCGGGGTCGTCGAGCGACGCGTACATTCCGGCGATCTCTTCGCTCATCAATGTTATGTGCTCGGGCGTGGCACGTACGGCAGCAAGCCCGGCGATGCTCATTTCCAGAGCGAGCCGAGCCTCGAACATTTCGTCCGACGTAAACCCATGCAGCGCCGCCATCATCCGAAGTGGACTGCTGTCGAGCGTCGGCGACTCATCGCGTTCGACGACGAAAGTTCCGGCACCCTGGCGAGACTGAAGGATGCCGACCGCGGTCAATGAGCGTATCCCTGCGCGGAGCGTCGGGCGGCTGACCCCGAGAAGTTTTGCAAGATCGCGCTCGGGCGGAAGGCGGTCGCCCGACAACAATTCGCCGCGATGGATCATGTCGCGAAGCTGGATGACGACACCTTCGGCTGTCGTTCGGTTTTTTTGCGAATCCAAGGATTTGAAGATGTCCGGTTTGGTCTTTGCCATCGGTATCGGGTGTTTCGCGGCCGCGCTCTTCATCTGAGT
>DASXPW010000190.1:0-2882 GCA_036493385.1 Pyrinomonadaceae bacterium | reverse complement strand
GCTTTCCTACCATCCGGTCTAAAGCGGAGCCTTTACCGGAACCTATTCGGATATAAGGTAGGCCGGCGCGTTCGGATAGGTTTGTCGATCATCGATGTTGCTGAGTGCTCGATCGAGGATGATGTGCAAATTGGGCACTTTAACCTGTTTCTGGTAACCAAGAAGCTCACGATAGGCGATCATGCGCGTATCGGCCATCTGAACATCATCCGCGGCGGCGATGAGGTCCGGCTGGGACGGTACTCAGAGATCATCAGACTGAACGAGATAAACTCGATCCCGGAACCCGACGTGGTAAACGAGACGGACCCTAGATTTATTCTAGGCGACGGCAGTGTCGTTGTTGCGTCGCACAAGATTGACTTTACCGACCGTGTCGTTCTCGGAAAATGCGTGATCCTCGGCGGACGAAACTCATCACTTTGGACGCACAACCGGCAAATGACGCGGCCGATAACGATCGGCGACTACGCCTATGTGGGCTCTGAGATCCGCATCGCGCCGGGCGGCGAGATCCCCGCGCGGTGTGTCGTGGGCATCGGTTCGGTGATCACAAAGAAGATCGAGGGCGAAAACAACCTCATTGCCGGCGTCCCGGCAAAAGTGATCAACTCGCTGGGCAAAGAAGCACTCTTTCTGACGGAGTACAAGACGCGGCGCGACCTGCCCGATGATTTGTAATTGGCGTCCGCGATTGGCAATACTTATGGTTAAGCGTTCGAGGAATTCGACTGTCGCGGATTGAGGCGCTCGCGAAAAACTCGGTTGGCTCTTTAATTTCCGCGGCGGAATAAGACTGATGCGTCGAGAAGTTTTACTTGGAATAATTTTAGTATCGATCTTTCTCGCCATGGCGGCGATCGCCTTCCCTGACGGCGCGGCCGCGCTGATGGTCGTAATAGTTTTCTCACTAATTTTCCTTGGGATATTTCGACATTATTCGGACGATAAAGAGTTCATAACAAATATATTTCTCGTTGGCCTGATACTAAGGCTGGGGTTTGGTATCATCGTGCATTTCTTTAATCTTCGCGATTTTTTTGGCGGCGACGCGCTCACGTATGACACGCGGGGCTATTCGTTATTGCTCTCGTGGTTCGGAAACAGCGCGTTCACCTTTAATACGACAGACCCCGGCTGGGGGATGTATTACGTCGTGGGCGTCCTTTACGCAGTGGTGGGCCGTAATATCCTGGCGGCCCAATCGTTATGCGCTGTTATCGGAGCAGCAACCGCGCCAACGGTCTACTTTTGCGCGAGGAGCATTTTCACTAACAAAAGCGTAGCAAAGAACGCAGCGCTGGCCGTGGCTGTTTTCCCTTCCTTTGTCATTTGGTCCGGCCAGCTATTAAAAGACGGGTTCATTATATTTCTCCTGGTCCTGGCCATTACGATGGTGCTGGCTCTACAGGAGAGGCTAAATCCGCTTGCACTGGCGCTACTACTCTTATCTGTCGGCGGCATACTTACGCTCAGGTTTTATATCTTTTATATGGTCGCCGTCGCGATCGT
This sequence comes from Pyrinomonadaceae bacterium, assembly GCA_036493385.1. GTDB lineage: Bacteria > Acidobacteriota > Blastocatellia > Pyrinomonadales > Pyrinomonadaceae > OLB17. Next base: position 1,370 of record DASXPW010000190.1, on the reverse strand, counting down.
AGGAAGTTTCGTTGTCGGTATTTCAAACTCGCCTGGCTCGCTGGTCCGTCGGACAATGGTGTTAGTTGTGCTCGGTCTCGGGGTCACCTACATCGGCATAACCCGAAACGCAACCGAAAACATCGAACGTTACGGCAACTTCGACCAGTTGCAGAGGAGCCGGTCGGACCTTGCACAATCTGCAAAATCGGGCTTTAGCGAGGACACCGATGTTTCATCTGCGAACGGCGCGATAAGCGCGATCCCGGTCGGATTTGTCTATCTGATGTTCGCGCCTTTTCCATGGGAAGTTTCAAGCCTCAGGCAATTGATCACGCTGCCGGAAGTTTTGCTGTGGTGGGCAATGATGCCGCTTCTCGCGTATGGCATGTGGTGGGCGATACGGCATAAGTTACGAAGTGCTCTTCCCGCAATGATCTTTACGCTGATGCTGACGCTCGCGTATTCGATATTTCAGGGAAATGTTGGGACGGCGTACCGGCAGCGAACGCAGATACAGGTGTTTCTTTTTATATTCATTGCTGTGGGATGGCAGCTGTATAAGGAACGGACCGCGGACCGCAAGCTTATCGCGCTCGATAAGCGGCGGCGGTTCGAGCACTCATTGCGAGCGAGGGCCGAGCAGCGCTAGTTAGCCGAGATGTGCGGGATAACCGGATACATAAATGCAAACGGCCACCCGGTCGATCGAGAGCTTCTCGAGCGGATGAATTGTGCCATCATCCACCGCGGGCCTGATGAAGACGGGTTCTATGTCAACGGGAACGTCGGAATGGCAATGCGCCGGCTGGCGATCATCGACCTCGCCGGCGGCCAGCAGCCGGTGCACAATGAGGACCGGTCGAAATGGATCGTCTTCAACGGTGAGATCTACAACTATCAGGAGATCCGCGCCGATCTTGATAAACGCGGTCACAAGTTTTACACAAACTCGGACACCGAGGCGATAGTTCATCTATATGACGAATTCGGCGTTGACGGTCTGAAATTTCTTCGCGGCATGTTCGCGTTCGCCATATGGGACGAGCGCGAGCAAGAGCTTTTTGTCGCCCGCGACCGCGTCGGGAAAAAGCCGCTGCTGTATTCCCTTCAGCCAAACGGAGATTTTATTTTCGGCTCTGAGTTTCGTGCACTGCTTGAGCATCCGTCGATCGGCCGCGAGATCGACTATGACGCGATCGACAGCTATCTTTCATATTTGTGCGTGCCCGCTCCTCAGACCGCGTTTAGGCAGATCAGAAAGCTCGAACCGGGTCATTGGCTAAAATGGAAGAACGGAAAAATTGAAACTCATCGGTATTGGAAGCCCGATTTTACTCACAAGATAAAGATCACCGAGGAAGAAGCGATCGAGGAAACGACCCGCATCC
>DASXPW010000189.1:0-5618 GCA_036493385.1 Pyrinomonadaceae bacterium | reverse complement strand
ATCGGCATTTTCGTCCTCTTTCAGGTTGGCGACCTTGGCCTTGGTCAGACGGAGCTTTGCGAAGTCCATCTTGTCAAAGCCGTATTTATTAAACTCTCTCCAGCGGTTGGCCCGAGCTACAGGGTCGATCTCCTGCGAGCTCACGGCGACAACCGCCAACGCCAGGAGCACCAACGAAAATAGAGCAATTTGTCGTTTCATAGGGGCGTCAATGCCTCCTCTACCTTAATGACCGTTAACGCGGTCTATCTTCCAACCGCCGGCTTCCTTGACCATCTTGACCTTTAGTTCTCGTTGTCCGATCGCATGCTCCGGACTCTTTTTAGGCCCGAGCGTCACGATGAGATCGGCGCGACTACCGTTGAGCCTGGCCTTTGAGACGGCAATATTTGTCGCCCAGTCGTCGTCGTAGTCCTGTGCGTCGATAAAGTAATCTGCGTCCCATTCGCGTCCCGTACTCGATCGAAACCAGGTCCGCAGGCGGGTCGACGAAGCCGCGCTGACCTTTGCCGACGTCCGCGTCGGAGGATCATTCGCAACCACGCTGTGCAGATACCATTTGTAGAATGATTTAAGTGCATCTTCCGGCGAGGCCTGCGCTGAAGCGGATCCGGCGAGGATCAGTAAGGAACAAGCAATTAGGATAAGTTTTGTCTTCATAACAAGCTTGGTTGGCCGGCTAAAGCCGGTACTCAAAATTCACACCTCGATGATCGCGTAGCTGGTCGTTATTTCGGCCGTCGGCCTGACGGTCGCCGCAACCGAGCAATATTTCTGATCTGACAGCTCGATCGCATGTTTTACGGCCTCTTCCGAAACGTTGCGGCCCTGCACGATATGGTGGACGTGAAACTTAACGAATTTCCGCGGAAAGTCTGCCACGCGGTCGCCCGTTACCTCGACGTCATAGGCCGTTACGTCCTGCCGCTTTTTTTCAAGTATCGAGATCACATCGGCCGCCGTGCATGCGGCTACGGAGACAAGCAGCAGCTCGAGCGGGCTCGGGGCTGAGTGTCTATCTCCTTTTACGTCAATTGTTTGCGAGACGCCGCTCGGCGTTGTACTGATAAAGAATTCATCGCCCCCGTAATGAACTCTCGCCCGATATTCGCTTGTCGCCACTCAAATTTTCCCTAAGATGAACGTAAAGCGTCGCCGCTTTTTGCGGAAATTCTAGCACAGTTTTCTCGATTCGGGCGTACGTGATTTTCGTTGTCCAACCCATGGCATAAAAAATGCTTCATAATGAGTGAAATACGGGTCTGTCTTTTGACCTGCTTGCCTAAAGAGGTTCGTTATGAAGCGTGTAAGTGAACGATTGGCAGTTGTTTTTACTGCCCTGGCGATAGTTTTTGGTGCGACAGATTCTAGCCTCGCCCAGCAGAGAAGCGATAAACAGACGCGCGATCTTGTCCGCACGCTAAGTACGCAGGTCGATGACCTCGGCTACACCATCGACAATGAGCTGCGTAGCGACCCTAGCAACCGCGACCTCAAGGACGCGTCCGACGGCTTGCAGACCCTGCAGCAACGCGCCGCGACGTTTAATGAGAATCTTAACGCCAAACGCGAAGATCGCGACGATGTTATTGCCATCGTCGACGCGGCCCGCGACGTTGATACCGCGTTGTCTCACGGCCAGCAAAACCAGCGCATCCGGCAAGATTGGGAAGCAGTGAAAACGACCGTTGGTCGCTTGTCGGGTGGTTACGGGATCACGCCGGATTGGGGCGGCGGGCGGAACACGGTAAGTTATCCGTCAAGCGATAGCAATTATCCGCAGGACCGGAACAATTATCCGCCAACCTCTTCACGACGTGCCGGCGGTCCTCCGGTTTTGACTCGTTCGACACAGACATCGACACGCACATCGTCTGTCAGTACCTCGGACCTGACCGGCACTTATAAGCTTGACACATCGCGGAGCGAAAATACCGACCAGATCATTTCCGAAACAAACGTCGGCGGCACGCAGCGACAGGACCTACAGACAAAACTCGAGGCGCCCGATCAGCTTGCGATCTTTATTCGCGGCAATGAGGTGACTCTTGCGTCCAGCAAGGCTTCGCCGGTGACCTTTATGGCCGACGGCAGCGAGAAGAGCGAAACGGACGCTAACGGACGAACCATTCGCCTGCGCTCAACGCTTAAGGGGCAGGAGCTGACCATCGCATCATTGGGTGGCGACAGCGATTACACGATCGTCTTTTCGCCGACGGACAGCGGTCGCACGCTAAAGGTAACGCGGCGCATCACGACGTCGTATCTCAACCAGACCGTTTTTGCCGATAGTATTTATATAAAGACCGATCCGGTTGCCGGACTCGGCATCGACACGTCGGGTCAGGACGCCGCGTCGGGCAACGGCGGCTGGTCGAGCAACGATAACAGTACGAGCGGCAACAACAACACCGGCGGCAGCAACAACGGTGGCAACCCAACGTATTCGTCGCCGCGGGCCGGCGATTACGTCGTTCCCAACGGCACGATCATCGTCGCTCAGCTCGAAAACAATCTCGACACAAAGGTCTCGCAGAATAATGATCACTTTAAGATGACGGTGCAATCGCCGCTCGATTATCGCGGCGCAGTCATCGAGGGGCACGTCACCGGCGTCGGTCGTTCGGGACGCGTCTCAGGCAGCTCGAATGTTACATTCAACTTCGATACGATCACTTTGCGCGACGGCAAGACATATGACTTCGCCGGTTTCCTTCAGTCGATCAAAGACCAGAACGGAAAGTCGGTCGCAGTGGATGCCGAGGGCACGGCGAAAGGCGGCAGCCAAACCAAAGAAACCGTGAAGCGAGGGGGTATCGGTGCGGGTCTCGGTGCCGTGATCGGAGCGATCACAGGCGGCGGAACGGGTGCGGCAATCGGAGCGATCATCGGCGGTTCGGTTGGAGCCGGCTCGGTCGTTGTGCAGGGCCGCGACGACGTCCAACTGCTAAAGGGATCAACAATTACGCTTCAGTCGTCATCGCCGGTCCGCGATGATCAGCCAAGCGAAAATCGGTAATTCTTAACAAATGACCAGACCGGGCGTGCAGTGAAAATTGCTCGCCCTTCTCTTTTTGTCTATCATTCGTTATTTCGGATGAGTACATTGCCCGAAGAGATCGAGCTGTATCGCGACCGTAAATGGCGGCGCGAAGAGAGTCTGCGGATAGACTCGGCCGAGGACGTCGAAGCAATGGTCGACGATCTCGGCTTTTGTCTCGGTATGACCGACGCGCGCAAAAATCTGCCATCGGTTTACACGGCTGTATGTGGCCGACGCGACGCGCACATGCCGCGAAACGTGCAAAAAGATTACGAAGCGAGCCGCGCGTGGTTGCTGAAAGATGAGACGGTCGCTCGCGGACGTGTCTATTATGGCAAGCTGCTTAAGGGGCAGGCGACTTTTCTCTCGCGGCAAATGATCCCTATTTTTAACGCCATCTGGGGCATTACAAAGAAGCAGGAAAAAGAACATCTGTCGACCGACGCGCAGACTGTGCTCAAGGTACTCCGGAAAGAATGGGAAATGGCGACGGCCGATCTGCGGGCCGAGACAAAACTTGACCGTCCAGCGTTGACGAAAGCGATCGACGAGCTGCAGCGAAAGATGAAAGTCATTGCGCAGGAGGTCGTTTACGTCCCGAAATTTACCTACATTTGGACACTTGCTGAGGCGCGGTTTCCCGAGGAGATGGCCATAAAAATACCTCATGACCAGGCGGTCCGCGAACTCGCAAAATGTTATTTGCAAATGTGTGGCATGACGCTGCTTGGTGATATGTCGCGGACGTTTGGCTTTTTTCGGTGGGAGTCAGGCCGGGCAAATCATCAGCTTGTCGATGAGCGGTTTGCGGAAAGGCTGGCGACTGGCGTGTACAAGCTCACCGACTACTAGCCACAGAGGACACCGAGTTTACGAGTTAGGAATATTCGACGACCGCTCGCTGTACTCTGTGTCCTCTGCGGCAGATCTTACTGCGATCAGGTCGACCGATTGATCGTAACGTGAAACGCCCGTTCGCCGGGCACCATTTCATCAACGCGGTAACCAAGGTCGCGTAGGTTCAAACCGGCAAAAAGCGGCTCACCTTTTCCAAGCAAGATCGGGCGCAATGCAAGGTGCATGTCGTCGATCAGGCCGGCCTCGAGATACTGGCGGATCGTTGCGGGGCCACCGCCGATACGAATGTCTTTGTCGCCCGCGGCGGCTCGTGCTTGCTCCAGCGCTGACTCGATACCGTCGGTGATGAAATGAAACGTCGTGCCGCCTTTCATCTCGATCGGCTCTCGCGCATAGTGTGTGAGTATAAAAGTAGGCACATGATACGACGGTTCATCGCCCCACCAGCCCTTCCAACTGTCGTCCGGCCACGGTCCACGAATCGGGCCGAACATATTGCGGCCGAGTATCCAGGCACCTTTCCCTGTCATGGACCTTGCCGCAAAGTCATTATCAATGCCGGTCTCGCCAGCGCCGCCGCTGCCATGCATGTCGATAAAGGTCTTTGTAGGAAAGAACCATTCCATCAACTCAGGCCCGCGAACTCCGAGAGGGTTTTCAAGCGATTGATCCGGCCCGGCGGCAAAGCCGTCGAGTGATACGCCAATACTTTGAACTACGACTTTTGACATTGTATTGATCAGGAAGCGGTTTCCGCTGCTTCACCAGCCATTTTACAAGCCGCATCTGGGGAATCAAAAACGCTCGATCTGGGGAACATCCGAGATTCGATCAAATGATGACCGGCGCCGGCCACGGATGCCGCCTCGGCGCCCAAGGCGTCGCGCCTGTGAACGTCCTCGGTGCAACGAGGCGTTATTCCGGTGGTTCGGTTGTCGCCCTCAAATATTGGCTCTCGAATTCAAATATTGCACCGAGTGAAGAGCTACAAATCTCACTGTCTCGGCTCCCATCCAGACGCAATACACAATATCCTCGGCTTTGAGCTAAGACCTTTGACATAAGAAATAATTAACCGCAGATAAACGCAAATATTTAACTGATGTTAGATAGATATTGCGATTCATATATTCTTTTGATTTCGACACGCGGACGACCAAAATTTATCAAGAGACACAATGGAAATTTTGTAGCGTGGAGATAGTAAAGGCATTGGGCTTTGTGGTTGTCGCTGAAACCGTTAGATATTTTTAGCTCAATCAAAAGACATTTCGCTACAATCAGATCTGCAAAATATTCGCCGACAATGACATCATCATAGATGACATTTATCGGCTTTTGAATCTCTACGAAGTAGCCGAGCTTCCTGATCTCGAGAGTCAACGCGTTCTCGTAAACTTTTTCAAGAAAACCGCAGCCAAGTTTGTTGCTCACGTTATAAGCGCAGCCGATTACTTTTTCGGATAGCGCATTAAGTTCGTCCTGATTCATTCTATCAGCGTTTATCTGCGTTTATTTGCGGTTAATTTACTCTTAATATTTCATCAATTCCTGAACGGCTATCTCGACGTCCTCTGACTGAGGAAGGATGAAATCTTCGAGTTGCGGAGCATAGCCGACGAAGGTATCGGTGGCGCCGATACGTCGGACGGGTGCGTCGAGGTATTCGAAAAGCTCGTTGGAAATTCGCGCGGCTATTTCTGCCCCGTAACCAAAC
>DASXPW010000188.1:0-4749 GCA_036493385.1 Pyrinomonadaceae bacterium | reverse complement strand
CGATGGATGACCTTACGAAGTCAGAACCGCCTGCGGTAGCAGGTGGCTCACGCCGAACTCGAACGGCCGTGGCCGGAGCCGCGGGTTCTGGAACGAGCCACATTTCAGACACACTTCAGCCATCGGCTACCGCGGGCGGTTCCGACCAAACCGAAGATCTAGTTGGCGAAGACGCCAAGCTCGGGCAGCAGGCTGCGCGAGTTGCTACGCGAGCGAGTGGTGATACGTCGCACACGACTTGTTCGGGCGTCTCGACAGATGTCGATATTCCAACGGCTCCGTTCTATGGTTCAAAGGTCGTTGAGATCACGGACCTGACAAAGGTGTTTGCCTTCATCAACGAGACGGCGCTGTTCAAAGGCCAATGGCAGTTCAAACAGGGAAAGCGAACGCCGGAGGAATATCAGAAGATATTGCAGGACGAAGTTTATCCGCGATTTGAGCGGCTTAAGGCTGAATCGATCCGCGACCGGTTGCTCGAAGCCAAACTGGTTTACGGTTATTTTCCATGTAATTCCGAAGGGAATGACCTAATAATCTGGAATGACGATCTGAAGACCGAGAGGCTCAGGTTCACGTTTCCGAGACAGCCTGTCGAGCAGCGTGGCGGGAGGAATCTGTGTCTTGCGGATTATTTTAGGCCCGCGTCCTGGCCGCCCGCTAACGCAGGCGGTTCTGACAGTGTCGACGCCGTTGCATTTCAGCTTGTGACAATGGGGCGGCGTGCGAGCGAGCATTCGGCGCAGCTATTTAGGTCGGACAATTATACGGACTACCTACTGTTTCATGGCCTGTCGGTTGAGTCGGCCGAGGCTCTGGCCGAAATGTGGCACAAACGCATCCGCGAAGAATTGGGGATTGCGGACAAAGATGCGCCGGAGCTGGCAAAGCTGTTTCATCAGGGCTATCAGGGTTCGCGATTTTCATTTGGCTATCCGGCCTGTCCGAATCTCGAAGACCAGACAAAGATCTTCGAACTGCTGCAGCCCGAACGGATCGGCGTCGAACTGACCGAAGAATTTCAGCTCGACCCCGAGCAGTCGACATCGGCGATCATCGTACATAATCCGGAGGCGAAGTATTTTAATATCGAGTAATGCGAACTTTTTATTTGGAAAGTAGCTGTTAGCTAATAGCTGTTGGCTGACAGCTATTTTTGTAAGCACAGTCTTATTTTGTACACTATCGCTTTTCGTATGGCCGACGAGACCATCACCGCACCTGTTTCGAATGCGCTGGAAAAACGCGCGGTATTGATACCGACGAAAGCTGAGTTGAAATTCCTTTCGCGGACCGAACGCGCTGGCTTTTGGCTGGCGCATCGGATGAATCTTGGCTTGTGGAAGGGCTTTTGGACTTTCTGCCAGCGGCATATCGGTTCGCTCTGGATATATCTTGCGACTTACAACCTGATGAATGTTTACGGGATCGAGAATTTCGAGGCGACCGATCCCGAAAGACCCGTTCTGCTCGTGGCAAATCATCGATCGTTTTTTGATATGTACACGGTCTCGTCGGTTCTGTTTCGGCGGACGCGGCGACCGATCAGGCTGTATTTTCCGGTGCGGGCGCGATTTTTTTACGACAGTGTTGTGGGCTGGTTCGTCAATTTCATAATGGGCTGGTTCTCGATGTACCCGCCGTTTTTTCGCGAGCAGCGAGACGCCGCAAAGCGGGAATTCGACAAGTATTCTATGCGTCGGCTTATCCAACTCGCCTCGATCGGTCGAGGTCATGTTATTGGCTTTCATCCGGAAGGGAAGCGAAATATCAGCGACGATCCGCACTCGCTTTTGCCTGCGCAGCCCGGCGTTGGAAAGGTGATCTACACGGCGCGGCCACAGGTCGTGCCGGTGTTTATCGCCGGACTGGGAAACGATCTGCCGAAGCAGATCTTGGGAAACTGGCGCGGCGGAGAAAAGATCCGTATTCGCTTTGGCGATGCGATCGACCTGACGGAATTTTACGAGCAAGGCGACCGGATCCGGACTCACAAAGGGATAGCCGACCACCTGATGACAAAGATCGCGGAGCTTGCCGACGCGGACGGCCGCGAATATTCCTGACCTCGAATTCTTTAATTCCACGTTTTAACCACTTAGAATAAACAGAATAGGGAGAGACACGAAAGAAGCGTGGAAGGAGACCTGCAATTCGAAAACAGCCAGATGTTCGGCAGCCCGGTCGAGATGTCGAACGCGCGGCGCTGGGCGATAACGATCGGCGTAATGACGGGTTCGTTCATCGCGGCACTCGAGGCTACCGTCGTCGGCACGGCGATGCCGACGGTCATTGCGAGTCTTGGCGGCATAGCACATTACAGTTGGGTCTTTTCAGCGTACATTGTTACATCGACTGTGACAGTGCCTGTCTGGGGCAAACTGTCGGACCTATACGGGCGGCGGCTAATGTACCAGGTCGGCATCGGATTTTTTCTCTTAGGCACATTGCTGTCGGGTTTTTCAAACTCGATGACCGAGCTGATCACCTTTCGCGCGATCCAGGGCCTCGGCGCCGGCGCGCTTGTGCCGCTCGGCATGACGATAATCGGCGATATTTTTACGCTTGAGGAACGCGCGAAAATGCAGGCGTATTTCAGCGGTGTATGGGGCTTTTCGAGCGTTGTAGGCCCGATCGTCGGCGGATTTATCACGGACCAGATCTCGTGGCGATGGGTGTTTTTTCTTAACATTCCGGTTGGCATCGTTGCCGCAACCATCATCGGATTTGCATTAAAAGAGCCAAAGAACACTCGCAAGCCGACGATCGATTATGCGGGCGCGGCGCTTCTGATGCTTGCGATCAGCCTGCTCATGCTCGCGATGGTAGAGGGCGTCAAATCGCTCGCGTCGATCGTGTCGCCGATCAATCTTGTTCTCTTCGCGGCTTCGTTCGCGCTGCTGTATCTCTTTGTACGGACAGAGAACCGGGCTCGTGACCCGATCATCCCGTTCAAGCTGTTTGAAAACAGGACCGTACTGGCCGCGGTGATCGCCGGTTTCCTCGGCGGCATCGGCATGTTCGGCGCAATATCCTTCGTCCCTTTGTTTGCGCAAGGTGCGTTGGGCATGTCCGCGACTGAGGCGGGCTCGCTGCTGACACCGCTGATGTTGAGCTGGGTGACGACGTCGGTGGTCGGCGGACGCCTGCTGCTCAAATTCTCGTTCCGGCCGTTGACGATTGCGGGGTTCAGCGTGCTCGCCGTCGGCTTTACGATGATGGCGATGTTCACGACACAGACGCCGCGGTTCTGGTTGTACACAGAGCTGGTCATCATCGGGATCGGATTGGGTTTCACGATGTTGACGCTTCTCATCGCTGTTCAGCAGGCGGTGGAAAGGCCGCAGCTTGGTGTTGCCACATCCTTAAATCAATTCTCACGTGCGATCGGCGGTGCATTTGGAGTGGCGATAATGGGTGTCGCACTCACGATCGGACTGAGTAGCCAGCTTCACAAAATGGCCGATCAGCCGGGAAGTCCATTCACCCACGAACAGGCTGCTGCGTTTGCCGAGGACCCGAACGGCCTTATCGCTCCCGACGCAAAGGCCCAGCTTCCGGCGGCCACGCTCAGTACGCTCCAGGACGCAATGGCCGCTGCGATCCATCCGCTGTTCTGGATCGGAGCATTCGTGTCGCTGATGGCAGTGTTTGCATCGTTCTTCCTTCCGACGCGTGCCGAGTCCGAAACCGATGAGGGGCGGCCCAAGCCGTTTGGCGAAAAGATGATCATGGCCGAGCAGACCGTCATCAATGCCCGGAATCAGCCGCGCGTCCGGCGTCGGTAAGTCATTGTGAGCGTGTCTGGGATATCGCTGTATTCGCATTTGTATTCGCGGCCTTGTTCTGGTCCGCAACCGCCTGCTCGGGCGATTTCCAGCCGGACTTTGTCAGCAGATCGATCGCGTACTTGACTGGTACTGCCATGTTCGCAGCCGTGTTTTCCGTAAAGACGCCGAAGTTGACGCCGATCACTTTGCCGCTCTGGCCAAAGAGCGGTGCGCCCGAGCCGCCCTCGGCCGTCTTGGCGTCATGGACTATGCGGTGCGAGTCGAGGTCCGTGATGGCGCCCTGCGTCGTCAACGGGACGATCTTTTTCGACTGGGCGAGAAAGTTGATCAGATTCTGTCGTGAGTTTCCGAAGCGCTGATTTATCGATTTCGCCTCATCGTCATCGACCATCGCAAGCAGCCGGTCCGGGCCGCTTGGATAGCCCATCGTGACGACGGTCTTGCCGACGGCAACGGCCTCGGTGTCGAAGTCGAGCGGCAGCGCCGGAAGATCGGCTGGGAGCTGCGACGGATCGATCGTCCCGACAGCGAGATCTTCGCGTGTGCCGACGTTTGCGACCTTTAGCTGAAAGGGCTGCGGATAGTTTGGGAAATAAACGACGAGCCGCTTGACGCGAGCGCGGCCGTCATTGTCGCGAAGCATCTGTTTGACGTTGTCGTCCTCTGTCCACGGCTGGACCACGTGGCGATTCGTCATAATATATCCGCCGCCAACGTGAAATCCGGTGCCGATGAAATCATATTCGACGGGGCTGCCATTGCCCTCGGTCGTCAGGCTCGTCCCGGGCTGCTGCGCGGGCGTGGGGCTATCCTCGCTAGGCGCCGGTTCGTACTGCGTTGAGGCTTGGGCAGATTGGTCGGGATAGCGAAGCTGCTTGCCGGATCTTTTCTCGACGAGATCATAGACGCCGACGATCAGGCAGACGCCGTTGCCGTATGCGACCCGAAGATTTGGCGC
>DASXPW010000187.1:0-2652 GCA_036493385.1 Pyrinomonadaceae bacterium | reverse complement strand
CCTGACGGAATCGCACCTCGCCTGCCACACATATCCCGAACACGGCACCGCTACGTTTAACCTCTATTGCTGCCGGACGCGGCCGGAATGGGAATGGGAGAGTAATTTGAAAAGTTCCCTTGGCGCAACCTCTGTCAATGTAAATCGTATCGAGCGCGGCAATGAACTTATTCAAATTGCAGGAGGTGACCGATGACAACACTTAAAGCTCAGTGTCCCTCCTGCGCGGCGCCGATCGAGTTTAAGGCCGGCTCGTCGATCGTCATCATCTGTCCATTTTGCAGGTCCGCGGTGGCGCGGACAGATCGCGGGGTTGAAGATCTCGGGAAGGTCGCCGAGATCATGGATTCTGAATCCCCGCTGCGGGTCGGGCTCAAAGGCGCGTGGAACAATGTGAATTTCGAGCTGACCGGCCGCGCGCAGCTCAAGCACGAGCTCGGCGGATATTGGGACGAGTGGTATGCGACGTTTTCGAATGGCTGGGTCGGATGGCTGGCCGAGGCGCAAGGACGATTTTATCTCACGTTCTTTCAGCCAATGAAGGACGTGACGCTGCCGACATTTGACGGCTTGCAGCTCGGCCAGACTGTTCCGGAGATCCCTTCAAAGACGCCGCTGATGGTGCAGGAAAAGGGGGCGGCAACATACGTCGCTGCCGAGGGAGAAATTCCGTACAAGCTCGTACCGAATGAGAAAGAAAGTTACGCCGATCTTGCCGGCAAAGATAATGCATTTGCGACGATCGATTACAGCTCTCAGCCGCCGTGGGTCTTTATCGGTTCGCAGGTGACGCTTGCCGAGATCGGCCTCGGTGACGCAAAACCCGCCCAGCGCGAGGCGCGTCACGTCGGAAGCGATGTCGTGCGGTGCCCTAACTGCGGCGGACCACTTTCGCTAACGGCTCCCGATAAATCGGAACGCGTCACGTGCCCAAACTGCGATTCGCTGCTGGATGTAAACCAAGGAAATCTCACTTATCTGAAGGCGCTTACGCCGCCCCCGAGCGAGCCGGTTTTTGTTGCTCCGATCGGCGCTGAGGGTGTGTTTCCCGACGGCGCGAAATACAAGATCATCGGCGCGATGCAGCGCAGCGTGACGATCGAGGGCGAGACGTATTATTGGTACGAATACCTTCTCTACAATCCGTCGCAGGGGTTCCGCTGGCTCGTTCATTCGGACAACCAATGGAATTTTGTCGAGCCGGTAAATCCCGCGGATGTCGAGAACTCGCAATTTTACGGCAAGGGCGCGGTCGTTAAATATAAAGGAAAAGCATTCAAGATCTTTCAAAATGCGGTTGCCCGTGTCGAGTATGTTAAAGGCGAATTCTATTGGCGCGTCGAGCAGGGCGAGCAGGTTCAGGCCGTCGATTATGTCGCGCCGCCTCAGATGCTATCGCTCGAGATGACATCGAACGAGATGAACTGGTCGCTCGGCACATACATGCCGAATGAGCAGGTCGAAAAGATCTTTGGCGTAACGAATTTGCCGCGGCCGTGGGGCGTCGCGCCGAATCAGCCATTCACCGGTCGCTTTTACTACACGTGGGGATTGCTCCCGATACTGGCGTTTCTTGCCATCGCGGTCGTGATGCTGCCGCTTCGCGGAATTCCAAGAACGGTTTTGAGCGAGCAGGTCCAACTGCCGCCGCTGCAGAGCGAAAATGCGCCTCAAGCGGCGTTCAGCCAGCCGTTTCAGATCAAAGCGAACGGCAATGTCAAGATCGCGGCCAGCGCGCCGGTCAATAATTCATGGGTCGACGTCGACGTCGATCTGATCAACGACCAGAGCCAGGAGGTCGAGTCGGTAAACGTCCCGATCGAATATTACAACGGCGTCGAGGACGGCGAGTCATGGTCCGAGGGCGGCCAGGACCAGGACGCGACGCTCTCGTCTCTGCCCGCCGGACAATACACCTTAAAGGTCGAGGGCACATGGCAAAACTGGCAGCAGCCGATGCCGGTTACGGTCAAGGTGGAGCAGAACGTAAACCGCGGCGTGAATTTCTGCTGCGCCGGCATCCTGCTGCTGATCGTGCCGATCTTGGGAATATTTAGAAAATGGTCGTTCGAGGCCAGCCGATGGAAGGACAGCATGTTCTCGGGTGGGTCGTCCGGCGGCGACTCTGATGATGAGTAGAATACTTGGGTCTCTGACTTTGGTGTGAAACTGATGTTGTCTCACGCAAAGCTCGCAAAGGACGCAAAGGAAGGCTAAAGAAAAAATGTTCAAAGCGGTCTATATGATCTTGGCCATTGTGGTGATCTCGGCGTATGCAACGGCGTCGTGGTTCGGGTGGGAGTTTGCCAATGCGGGCAGCAATTCGCGGCTCGGCATGCCGTTCATTTACAACGGATTTCATGGAGGAAAATGATGACTAATCTCTTATCGATAGCGCCGGCGATGACGGTCGTGAAGCTTGACGAACTGCTGAACGTACTTGAGACCACGATCATTTTTGTCGCGCTCGGGCTGATCGTTTTTGCGATCGCGTTTTTGATCGTCGTGCTCGTAACTCCGTTCTCGGTCAAGAAAGAGATCGAGGACGACCAGAATATCTCGCTCGCCGTGATCATCGGCTCGGTGATCATTGGCGTCGCGATGATAATAGCCGCCGCTATCCACGGCTAAGCGAAAGGATAAAGGATGAAG
>DASXPW010000186.1:0-5453 GCA_036493385.1 Pyrinomonadaceae bacterium | reverse complement strand
TGAAAGCTCTTTCAGCCGCCGATTCATTTCCGTCAACTGTGGAATGCGGTCGTTTGAAATGCCGAGATCTTTCTTAGCCTGGAGGTAAAATTTATTCGCTCGCCTCGCGTGGACCTCCTCAAGCCTGCTGACGACATGCCGCCAGATGGCCTGTTCCTCGTCGGTATAATCGACGTCTGTAACGGCGCCCGTCTCGCGGAACTTTTTTGAAAGGCTTGCGATATAGTCACGGCGCGTGCGGTAGGCAGAGTCATTCGCGCCCGGATGGTCGAGATGCAGCTCGTTAATATTCTCGAACGGCATGTCCTTGAATTCCGGCAGGTCGGCATCCGAGATGTGAATGTTATCGACGGTAAAGGCAGGCTCAGTCGTTGTAGAGGTGGTTTCGTTCAGCATTTTGCGTGCGGCTCCTCTCATCAGATATTCGATGACGGGAAGAAAGTTGGAGTTATCTGTTAATAATTGTAATTCGGCCGCCGCCCAATTTGAACGAGGTTGTTAAGGAATTCATCGTCGCAGACTTTACATCGTCAGTATTTTTGGCTGCTTTACTTTATAACTTGTTTTGGCGAGAATCTGCTCTGGTGCAAACTGGTACGCTGGCACACTCTTTTACGTTGGTACACAGAGCCATGACTGACGAGATCGATAGACGCATTATTAATGAACTTCAGGTGAACGCCCGGCTGAGCTACGCCGAGCTTGGCCGCCGCGTGGGCCTGACCACTCCGGCTGTGATCGAACGCGTTAGAAAGCTTGAGGACGCAGGCATCATTACCGGCTATCGAGCCGACATCGACCCGGCTAAAATAGGCATGCCCATCACGGCCTTCATCCGAATGAGCATTACGGGCGTCGATTACAGTCACATAATAGACGTCGCGCAGAAGTCAAAAGAGATACTCGAATGTCACCGAGGGGCGGGCGGCGACTCGTTTATAATGCGGGTCGTTGTCGAGTCGGTCGAGCATCTTCAGGAAGTCATCGACCGACTGACACCTTATGGCATTACGACGACGACGATCGTCCTGTCCTCGCCAGTGAAACGCCGAAACATCGAGATCGGATAAGCGTGGATGAATAGAGCGAGCCGCCAGATCGAAACAACGTATGTCACACTGACACTGCTTTCGACGTTTGCATCTTCTTTTATATGGGGCATCAATACGCTGTTTCTGCTCAATGCCGGGTTGACAGTAACCGAAACCTTTGTCGCAAATGCGTTTTTCACAGCGGGTGAGGTCATTTTCGAAATACCGACCGGCGTCGTTGCGGACACTACCGGGCGTCGAACGTCATATTTGCTCGGCGCCGCGACACTCTTTGTATCGACGCTCGCCTATTTTTGGCTTTGGTATATACACGGCCCATTTTGGGCATGGGCCATGGTCTCGATACTTCTAGGTCTCGGATTTACATTTTTCAGCGGCGCGACGGAGGCATGGCTCGTCGATGGCCTCAAAGCCGCAGGATACAAGGACGATCTTGACCGCGCGTTTGCAAAAGGCTCGATAGCGACGGGCTTTGCGATGCTTACGGGAACGCTTGCGGGAGGCTTCGTCGCGCAGCTGACCAATCTCGGTGTTCCATATCTAATGCGCTCCGGCGCTCTTGCGCTGACCTTCGTCCTTGCATTTCTATTCATGCACGACGATGGCTTTAAGCCGAAGGCAAAGACAAATATCTTCAACGATATGAGATCGGTTTTTGCTGATTCGATCCAGTTTGGATTTAGGAAGGCGCCGGTTAAATGGGTTATGCTTTCCGGTATCTTCAGCGGTGGCGTCGGCATTTATGCCTTCTATGCAATGCAGCCATACCTACTTAAGCTTTATGGTTCATCCGCCAGCTACGGCATTGCCGGATTGGCTGCGGCTTTCGTCGCCGGGGCCCAGATCTTAGGCGGGATCTTGGTGCCTTACGCCGGAAAACTTTTTGCCAGGCGGACTGGTTTCTTTATTTTTGGCACCGTAGTCAGTGTCATTGCCCTCGCTCTCATAGGACTGCTGAGTAATTTTTACCTTGTCCTCGCCGTATTTGCTGTCTGGTCTGTGATCTTTGCGGCGACGACCCCTATCCGCCAGTCGTATGTGAACGAATTGCTCCCATCCGAACAGCGAGCCACGATTCTTTCGGCCGACAATATGCTCGCGTCCGCGGGCGGCGTTATCGCGCAGCCCACACTAGGCAAGACAGCCGATATTTACGGTTACCCGTTATCCTATATCGGCAGCGCCGCTTTTCAGCTGCTCGCACTGCCGTTTATCATTCTCGCGCGGCGTGAAAAGGCAAGATCGGATCCATTCGGAAACGGTAAGGGTCGAGCGTCTCCTAGCTCCAAGCGATCTGGCTCTTGAGCCGCTGAATCGATCGCTCTTTTCCTAGCGTCTCAAACACCGAGAGCATGGATGGGCCGACGGCGACGCCAGTCAGGAGCGTGCGGGCGCCGTTCATGATGACGCCGAGTTTTGTGCCTTTTTCTTCGGTGAATGTTTTAACGACTGCTTCGATGTTCTGTTCGTTGTATGGACTACCGACGTCAGCAAATTCACTTTCAAACCTATCCGCAAGTTCAGGCAGCCATTGCTTGAGATCTGGAATTTTTTTCAGGTTTTTATCGACCGCCGGTGGATCGAAATCGTAATCCTCGCTGAAATACGCGCGGCCCTGCTGCGAAAAATCCTTGAGCGTAAAGAAACGATGTCGAATTAGATCGACGGTACGCTCGAACCACTGTCGCCACATAATCGAGGGGGCGTCCGCCGACCCTCCGACCAACAAGTCTTCCTCATATTCTTCTCGCCAGAGCTTGGTTGATTTAAGTTCTGTCTTTACGAGCGGCAGGAGTTCCGAGAGCGGCATCGTGCGTATGTATTCCGCGTTCATCCAGATGGCCTTGTCGTCGGTCCAGCGTTTCGGGTTGTTCGGTTCGTAATTAAAGATCGCGCTTGAGCGGTGGACACCCGCGAGCGAAAACTTCTCGACAAGCTCGTCCATCGAATAGATCTCACGCTCCTCGCCGGCGGACCAGCCGAGCAGAGCGAGGAAGTTGCGAAATGCAGCAGCGAGAAACCCGGCATCGCGATATGTCGTAAGCGAAACGATCTCGCCGTGGATACGCTTGCTCAGCTTTTTGCCGCCCGGCGCGAGTATCAGCGGCAGATGCGCAAAGTTCGGCGGAGCGACGCCCAACGCTTCGTAGATCAGTATTTGTTTATGCGTGTTGGTCAGATGATCTTGTCCTCGGATCACATCAGTGATGCGCATCTCGATGTCGTCGCAAACGACGGCGAGGTTATAGAGCGGATGACCGTCGGAGCGAAGCAAAACAAGGTCCTCGGTGTCGGCATAGTCGCGTTCCTGATGACCGAAAACGCCGTCTTCAAACTGGGTCTTGCCCGACTCAGGAACCTTCAGGCGGATCGCGAACGGCTCGCCTGCAGTAGCGCGTGCGTCGGACTCTTCTATTGAAAGATCACGGTACGGATTGTCCCGCATGCTGCGGGCAGGTTTCTCGCGTGCGCGTTCGACGATGGCCTGCTTTACGCTGCCGTCGCCTTTTTCTTCCTTGGGCGTGAAGTCGCGATAGGCTTTGCCTTCATCCAACAATCGCACTGCGGTCGCACGGTGCTTATCCGCATTGGCCGATTGAAATACCACGGGCTCGTCGGGTTCAAGACCGATCCAGGTAAGTCCGTCGATAATAGAGCGGGTCGATTCTTCCGTCGAGCGAGCAAGGTCGGTGTCTTCAATCCGAAGCAGAAATTTGCCGCCCTTTTGACGGGCAAAAAGGTAGTTAAACAGCGCAGCGCGTGTGGCCCCAACATGCAGGTACCCGGTCGGTGAAGGCGCAAATCTGACACGTACAGACATAAAGGTCGATTTTCACTTATGCGCTTAGAGAACGCAATTTCGACAGCTACCGAATACGGTTGAGAGGCGATCGCAGGTGATATAATCCATTCTCAAAGATCTGCAAGCGCAGCCCGGATGGATTCGCGATCGAAAGGCGAATCTCGTCGTTCCTATGTCAACAAAAACAAGCCCACAGCTCGGAGACATGCCCGCAGATGACTTTCGCCTATTTGGTCGCGAGGTCGTCGACTGGATCGCGGACTACTTTGAGCGGATCGAGGAATTTCCTGTATTGTCTCAGGTCGAACCGGGCTGGCTGAAGGAAAATCTGCCAGGGACGCCGCCCGATCAAGGTGAGGATTTTCAAAGCGTTCTGGGCGATCTCGACAAGCTGATACTGCCCGCAGTCACGCATTGGAACCATCCAAATTTTCACGGGCTTTTTTCAACCTCGACATCGTCGGTCGGGATATTCGGCGAGATGTTGGCGGCCGCATTCGACATGAAGGCGATGCTCTGGCGGACGTCGCCGGCGTCAACCGAGCTTGAAGACGTGACGCTCGATTGGTTGCGGCAGATGATGGGCTTGCCGGACGGCTTTGAAGGCATCATTTACGACACCGCCTCGGTCTCGACGATGCAGGCGATCGCTGCTGCGAGGGAGCGAGCCGGTGTTGGTGTCCGCGACGAGGGAATGAGCGGCAGGCCGCACTTGCCGCTGCTGCGGGTGTACGCGAGCGAGCAGGTTCATTCGTCGATAGACAAGGCAGTGATAACACTTGGTCTCGGAACCCGCAGTTTGCGAAAGATCGCGAGCAACGAGCGGTTTGAGATGCGAGCAGATGAGCTTGAGCGGGCGATCGAGGAGGACATGGCTGCAGGACACCTGCCGATCTGCGTGATCCCGACGATCGGCACGACCTCGACCTCTAGTATCGATCCGGTAGATGCGGTTGCGGACCTCTGCGAGAAATACAAGATTTGGCTGCACGTTGACGCGGCTTACGCTGGGCCAACGGCGATCATTCCCGAGATGCGGCGACTCTTCAACGGTTGGGAACGCGCCGATTCGATCGTCGTTAATCCGCACAAATGGTTGTTTACGCCGTTCGATCTCTCGGTGCTTTATTGTCGCGATCTGGGTGTGATGAAGCAGGCTTTCTCGCTGGTCCCCGAGTACCTCAAAACAAGCGAACATCAGACGGTCAAAAACGGCATGGACTATGGCATCCAGCTCGGCCGCCGATTTCGAGCGTTGAAGCTTTGGTTCGTCATTCGATATTTTGGTCGAGAGGGCATCGTTGCCCGCCTGAGCGAACACATTCGTCTCGCGCGTCTTTTTGCGTCGTGGGTCGGGGAGAGCAATGATTGGGAATTGCTTGCGCCGGTTCCCTTTGCTCTCGTCTGTTTTCGTGCTTGTCCGGAAGGGGTCGCCGATCTCGATCAGCTAAACGAGCGGTTAATGAATGCCGTCAACGCGACCGGTGAGGCTTATCTCTCGCATACAAAGCTGAACGGAAAATTTACGCTGCGTCTGTCCGTCGGCAGCATCCGGGTCGAGGAGCGGCATATTGTTAAGGTCTGGGAGCTTTTGAAAC
>DASXPW010000185.1:0-3991 GCA_036493385.1 Pyrinomonadaceae bacterium | reverse complement strand
CGTTTCGATATCGGCCTCAGTTTCCCAACCAAACGCGCTGCCGTGGACAAAACGTCCCGAGAGAACAAATTCAAGGACGGTAACGGGAAACTTGGTTTCGTTTTCCTGCGCGACTACCGCAACGCTGCGCGCGATCTCGCGCCGCGATAGCTCGCTGAGCTTGGCGCCGCCGACACGGATCTCGCCCGCTGCAAGCGGCACCGTGCCGTTGATCGCGCGGATCAGCGTCGTTTTTCCGGTACCGTTAGGGCCAAGCAGCGCCAATGTTTCGCCCGCGCTCAACTGAAATGAAACGCCTTCGATCACCTTGCGGCTGTTGAATCTAATATCGATGTCGTTGACCTTTATCATGTCAGTTAATTAGTAATTACTAATTTTCTTGCAGTCATTTTTAGCTTCGTCGTAACAGATAAATAAATAACGGCGCGCCGATGAGAGCAGTTATCGCTCCGACGGGCAATTCCCTCGGCGCTATCGCAACTCTCGCGATCAGATCGGCCAGGACGACGAACGATGCGCCGGCCAAAGCCGAAAACGGAATGACGGACCGGTTGTCGCTCCCGGAAGCAAGCCTGACAATATGCGGCACCACCAAACCGACGTAGCCAACCGAGCCGCTGGCCGCAACGGACGCACCGACCAACAATGCGCCCGCGCCAAATACGAGCAGACGCACGCGGCCAACCTCGACGCCGAAATCAAGCGCATCGCGTTCGCCGATCATCATCAGATTTAATGCACGTGCCTGCGAGGCCAGGATCACTGTGCCGATGACAGCGGCGCCGAAACACAGATAGACGCCGTTTCGCGTCGCCTGTGAAAGGTCGCCGAGCAGCCAAAAGGTGAAACTCCTGAGCTTTGCTGCGTCGAGCAAACTCGTGAAGAGAACAATGATCGATGACAGAAATGTTGTGACGATCACGCCCGACAGCACCAGTCGCTCGACGGTCATTCCAGCCCGGCTCTTGGCCATCTGGTAAACGACGATGGTTGCCGCGACCGCGCCGGCGAACGCCATTAACGGTCGCGCGAACTCGAGATTCTCAAACAGCACGAACGAGAGCATCGTTCCGAGAGCAGCACCGTTGGATACGCCGAGCAAATACGGTTCGGCGAGCGGATTTCTTAGCAAAGCCTGCAGTCCAGCGCCCGACGCTGCCAGGCTCGCTCCGACACAGGCAGCTAAAAAGACCCGAGGGAGTCGGATGTCAAAGAGTATCGACCGCTGCTGATCACTCAGATCAAAAAAGGACAGTCTCTCACTCCCGAGCGTCGCAGCCAGAATAAGCACCGCGACGAGAAGCACGACGAGAAAGACGGCAAATTTTGATCGGCTGCGCAAATTAGTTTAATGAACAGTCATCAGTTTTCGGCTATCAGCTCTGAGTTATTCCGGAACAGATACAGTTTTATTTGTTTCCCGCGGTCTCAAAAAAGCCGAGACCTGTTCGAGCGCGTCAACGGACCGCGGGCCCGGCCTCGATAACACATCGGCGTTAACCCGCAAAATGCGTCCGTTTTTCACCGCCGGCGAACTCTTAAAAGCGTCGCCCGGCGCTCGGTTATCACTGCTATCCGAAAGAATGATCACATCGGGGTTGAGAACCAGCGCGGTCTCTTTGCTCAACTTTGGGTAGCCGCCGGGTACGTCTTTCGTCACCGATTCGCCACCGGCATTTTTAATGATCTCAGTCAGAAACGAGTCTCTGCCGATCGTGAAAAGCGGCTCTTCCGAAATCTGAAGAAACACCTTTGGCGGACGATCAGAGGGTCGTCTGTCCCGGCTCACACGCTGTACACGCTCGCGAAGCTTACTGATCGAACTTTCAACCTGATCGCGCGTCCCAAAAATCTCGCCAAGCTCGCGCATGCTCTTAAAAACCTCGTCGATCGAATGCGGATTTGAGATGTACACGGCGATGCTGTTTTGTTCGAGCGTATGCGTAAAAGTTTCTAGCTGCGAGGCGGTCGAAACTAGCACGATATCCGGCTTTAGAGCGACGATAGTTTCCATATTCGGCGTCAGTGTGTCACCGACCTTTTGGATCGACTTCGCCGCTTCGGGATAGTTGCAATACGTGGTGTCACCCACAAGCCGGTCACCGGCCCCGACGGCGAAGACCATTTCCGTAATATTCGGCGCGAGACTGATGGCCCGCTGCACCTTTTGCGGTAGGCGAACTTCGCGCCCGAGGTCGTCCTGTACTGATCGATAGTTCGTATTCGGCGCGGCGAGATTGGTGGTTTTTGAGCAGCCGAGGGCGGTGACCAGTGACGCGGTCAAAAACACTGCCAACGCGATCTGTTTTCCTTTATGATCTGTCACAAAATCAAAAACGCCTTGCTTTCAGCGTCCAAAACAGGACGTGAAAACATGGCGTTCATCAAAAGCGATCACCGTGTTTTGCCGCCGATGTTTTGACGCGAAACATCACCAAAAGGGCAAAGACTCTCGAGACAGGTGTTCTGGCTTTAACAGTGACGCGATCGCGCGGGACTCTCACCCGGCTTCCCCTGTCGACTCGGAGCAAACCTTTAAAAGATCAAGGCCGCAAACCGCAGATTATCACGGTTCGCGGCTTGAAAGTCAAAACAACCGCTTTGCTAGAATCGGGGCGTTCCGACAAAGTCGAAACCGCTGGTTTCATCGAGCAGGTTTATCGTTCGCGGTGAGAACGTAAAGTTCTTCGCCGAGACCGTAACAATATAGGTCTGTCCGGAGGTGATATTAGCAAGTGTATATGCACCGTCCGCAGCCGTCGTGGTTGAAGCCGCGACCTGACCTGTCGAGCTGGAAATAATGACATTCGCTCTTGACACTGCGTTGCCATTTTGGTCTGTAACGCGGCCTGAGATGTTGACTTCCGCCGCTGTGACTCCAATGCCCGGACACAGAATATTCGAATGTGACGAAGCAATGACGACGTTGTAATTCGTCGCTCCGCTCGTAATATTGATGTGCAGACCGTTGACCGTCAGCGAACCGGTCGCGCTCGCGCGTTCATTAAACGTCAGCGTGCCGGCACCGTTCGGCAATGTCACGATCTGGTTGTTCGCCCCAGTCACGGCGATCGGAACATTTGCGCCGCTCGGGTCCGTGACACTCAGACCAGTCACCGTCGTCGAACCGCTGCAGCCTGGGCTTGCCACGTCGCAGCAGTTGCATTGTGTACTGGTCGAAATGTTTGTAGCCCGGACGGTCCAACCGCCGCCTACAAAGAATAGATCACTGACGCTCGATGAAGATTGGCTGGTGATGCCGCTGCCGGACGTAGTAGAAACGATCGTACCGGTGCCGATCGTTCCAGGAACGATTACGCCCGATGTTGTAGCGGTTGACGTTCCGCCGCGCGCCGGTAGCGGGCATGTGTCGCCCGCCGTTGCGTTCGAGGCGACGCCATTTGCGGTTACGGTCGAATTGACTCCCGTCGCGCGACCGCTAAATTCCTGTGCCGTAATGATCTGCGAATATCCGTGGGCACTCGCGGCCAAAAAAACAGCCGCACCTATACAAAGAGTTATGAGATTTACCTTCCCCCTGTTCATTGTGTACTCCTTTAATTCACTTGGATTAAAAAACTGTCGTGCAATTTGGCTCGTAGCAATAATTATTCCAATTCGAAAGAGGAAATTATGTAGGACGGATTACAGAAAATTGCGAGATTTGAGCAAGGTCTAGTGCCGGCCGTCTGATGGGAAAACGGCCGTTGCGAGAGACCCGCTCGCGACGCTGATCCGCGACACCGTAATTATTTAGCGATCTACTGCGACGCGGTGCTGCGAGAGTTGCGAGGCTTAGCGTTTTTCACGTATTTGTCGAACCAGTTGACCATCTCGTAAAGAACATGTTCGGTCGACTCTTTGCCGATATAGCCGTGGGCTTCGGCGGGCAGCATGACGAGACGCGCAGTGCCGCCGAGGCCGCTGATGGCTGCAAATAGCCGTTCTGACTGGATCGGGAATGTGCCTTGATTGTCGTCGGCTTCGCCGT
>DASXPW010000184.1:0-6287 GCA_036493385.1 Pyrinomonadaceae bacterium | reverse complement strand
TTTCCGTCAACAAAATGACTGCGCCTGCGAGCCGCTGGTAGAATAGTTGATTAACGACACACCTTTCAGACGAACGATGCGCGTTGCAGTCATTTCGGCAGAAGCCGTTCCATATTCAAAAACCGGAGGTCTCGGCGACGTTGCCGGAGCGCTTCCTAAGGCGTTAAAGCAGATCGGGATTGATTCGCTTCTTATCACGCCATGTTATTGGCAAACAAATAGCGAGTATCTCTGGCACACGGCGATCGACGATCTGGATCTCGAATGGCGTGGAGGAATCTATCCTGCAAGGGCGTTCTATAGCGAGGCGAATGGCTCGCCGACATTCCTGATCGATGCGCCGTCTATATTTCATCGCGACTCGATCTACGGCTATCGCGAAGACTATGAAAGGTTTGCGTTTTTGAGCCATGCCGCCCTGGCTTTGTTGAAGCGCGTCGGGCCGCCTCCCGACATCATTCATCTTAACGACTGGCACACTGGTTTTGCGGCCGTCGAGCTTGCCGAGGCGCGTCGTTGGGACCCGTATTGGCAAAACACGCGATCCGTTTTTTCCATCCATAACATGGCCTATCAGGGCGGGTTCGACGCCGGCGAATTGTGGAATTTGGGTTTCGGCAGCAAGTTTGGACGCAACGCGTTCGCCTTCAACGGCCATGCCTCGGCGATGAAGGCCGGGTTGGAAGTTTCGGACGCCCTTTCGACCGTTTCGCGACGCTATGCGTTGGAGATCCAAACTCCCGAGGAAGGTTACGGACTCGATTGGCTGACCAGATCGCGAAGCGACCGTCTCGTCGGCATTACAAACGGGATCGATACCAGCATCTGGGATCCCGAAACCGACTCGGAGCTGCCGGCTCATTTCACCGCCGCGGATCTGTCAGGCAAACGCGAATGTAAACGCACTCTGCTTGAGACATTTTCGCTACCGATCGATCTTGATCGGCCGATTCTCGCAAGCATCACTCGTCTGACGGCGCAGAAGGGGATCGACCTGATGATGCAAGTCGCCGGCGAGGTGCTCGAGACGGGGGCATACATTATTTCTCTCGGTTCGGGCGAGAAGCGTTATGAGGATTTCTGGCAGCGCCTTCGCGACGCCGCGCCGCGGCAGGTCGGCATCTATCGAGGTTATAGCGAGCCGCTTTCGCATCAGATCGAGGCGGGCGCAGACATTTTCCTTATGCCGTCAAAATTTGAACCGTGCGGCCTGAACCAGATGTATTCTTTGCGATACGGGACGGTGCCGATCGTTCGAGCCGTCGGCGGCCTCGACGACACGGTCGAAACGTTTGACGTCGTCTCGGGGCATGGGAATGGCTTCAAGTTCGGGCCCTATCGGGCCGACAAATTCCTCGAGCGCATCTACGAGGCATTGTTCGCATTTGCTGAGCCCAAAGTCTGGCGAAAGATTCAGCTCAACGGCATGGCGACCGACAACTCCTGGGAGAATGCCGCCCGCAAATATGTCGACCTCTATTCTTGGACGCTAAACCGAATGGCTGCAATAGCTACGAGCGGTTAAGCAATGGTGAACGGACGCCCCATTCGTCTGTACCACCGTGCCAGCGTGTACCAGGATGTACCAGCGTACCAGCCGGGCCGGTACCATCGATCTTGCCTGGGATGCGGCGCGGCTCACGGTGAGATATAATTCATTGGCATAACCTGCCAAAAACGAGTGGATAATTGATAATGGACAATTGAAAATATCAGATCCTTGATTCTCCATTATCAACTATCCATTATCCATTTTTGAATCCGTGTTTTCGCACCAAATCGACAAGAACTTGAAATTATCGCTGCCTGAGGTTTGGCGAGCCGATGATATTGCAGCCGTCGTTAAGGCAAATCTCAAGCATCTGCAGCCATGGATGCCTTGGGCCGTCGATGACTATTCGGCCGAATCAGCCAAAGAGTGGATCCAGCGAACGCTGGGCGAATTTGCCGAAGACGGCCGCTTTAATGCGATCATTCTGGTGGATGAAAAAGCGGTCGGCGCCATTGGATTTCACAATCTCAATACCGCTAATGGCTCGGCCGAGGTCGGGTATTGGATAGCCAAGGATTATGAAGGTCGCGGCATCGTTACGCGCTGCTGCAAAGTCCTGATCGATTACCTGTTCGACGTTCGACGCCTCAACCGAATTCAGATCAATTGCAATGTCGAAAACAAACGTAGCCGGGCGGTCCCCGAGCGATTGGGATTTACTCTTGAGGGCGTTCATCGCCAGGTCGAATTCGTCAACGGCAGGTTCGGCGACTGGGCCGTGTACGCGATGTTGAAAGACGAATGGCAGGGTCAGAACCGCCCGCAGTAGCGGGTGGCTGAACTTTGACATTCAATCGCGATTTTATGTGGAATGACACCGACACTCCATTAGCCTACTTGATCACGTTCCGAACATACGGAACATGGCTGCATGGAGATAAACGAGGTTCGGTTAACGGTTATCGAAATGTTTTCGGCACTGGACTTTTACCGAACGAGTCTGATTGGCAGCGCCGCAATTTGAAAAGGCTTAAAATAGAGCCGGTCAAATTAAGTGACGCCCAGCGAACGTGCGTGCGGGTGGCAATGACAGCATGCTGTACCTTTCGCGGTTGGAACCTTATGGCCGTTGATGTTCGCACAAACCATGCTCACGCTGTCGTTGATATTGGTGAGAAAAGCTCATCGCTCGCACGCTGAATGCATTGAAGGCAAACGCAACGAGGGAGTTGAGGCAGGTAGGCTTATAGATCGAAGAAATAAGTCCATGGTCTGAACGCGGTTCGAGGCGACATTTGTGGAATGAGCAAAGTGTGATCACGGCGATCGAATATGTAACAAACGGTCAAGGCGAAGACTTGCCTCGGGATTTCGACTGGATGGATTAAGCCACCCGCTATCGCGGGCGGTACTGACTTGATAGATTAAGCCACCCGCTACCGCGGGCGGTACTGACTTAAATGATTATAGTAATTATCGGCGCCCAGTGGGGCGATGAGGGAAAGGGAAAGGTCGTTGATCTGCTCGCTGACCGGTTTGATGTTGTGGCTCGCTATCAGGGCGGCCACAATGCGGGCCACAGCGTGTATGTTGGCGATAAGGCGTTCGTTCTGAGATTGCTGCCGTCGGGTATCATTCACCCGGACAAGACATGCGTTCTCGGCAATGGAATGGTGATCGACCCTAAAGCCTTTTTCGAGGAGATCGATCAGATGAAGGCCCAGGGAATCGAGATCACGCCGGAGCGGTTAAAGGTCTCGTCGCGCGCGCATTTGATAATGCCGTATCATCGAGCGCTCGACCATACGTCGGAAGAACGCCTCGGTAATGAAAAGATCGGAACGACTCTTCGCGGCATCGGCCCCGCTTATGAAGATAAAGCCGGACGACGCGGGATCAGAGTTGCCGACGCGCTGTCGCCTGAGACGCTTCGCATGCGAATAGAGCGAAACCTCGAGGAAGCAAATCGAATAATCGTTCTCTACGGCCAACAGCCGCTTCGCGCCGACGAGATCTATAATGAGATCGCGCCCCTTGTTGATCGGCTGCGGCCCTTTGTCTGCGAAACCTCGCATTTCCTGTCGGAAGCGCGAAAGCAAAGGCAGAAGATCCTGCTCGAGGGCGCGCAGGCCACGCTGCTCGATGTCGATCACGGAACATATCCCTACGTCACCTCTTCGAATCCTACGGCGGGCGGTGCATCGGTCGGCGCGGGCATTCCGCCTCATCACATTACCGGCGTACTGGGCATCGTGCGTACATACGCGACGCGTGTCGGCGAGGGACCGTTTCCAACCGAAATGATCGATGACGAAGAGTCAATGGCCGATCTAATTCGACAGCGTGGCAACGAATACGGCTCGGTGACGCGCCGGCCCCGACGCTGCGGATGGTTTGACGCGGTTGCGACTCGCTATGCCGCTGAATTGAACGGCTTTGATTCCATCGCTCTGACAAAGCTTGACGTTCTTGACGCGCTCGACGACATTAAGGTTTGCATTGGATATGAGGTCGACGGTCGGCAGGTCGGCACCTTTCCCGCCGTCGCCCACGATCTCAGAATGATAAGACCTATCTACGAGACTCTCGCGGGATGGAAATCTGAGACAGTTGGTGTGACGGAATTCGAACGGCTCCCGCCAAACGCTCAAGCGTACGTGCGTTTTTTGTCCGATCAGGTCGGAGTTGAGATCGGCCTCATTTCGACCGGTCCCGAGCGCGATCAGACCATTGTCTTAAAAGACTCGATCATGGAGCGATGGTTTGACGGAACACCGCAGTCAGCAAGCGCCGACCGGCAATCTTAGAACAGGAGCTTGCCGTGTCTTCACGATTTTCTTTGCGTCTTCTTTGCGATCTTGGCGAGCTTTGCGTGAGGAAAACAGTTTCACGCGAAGCTCGCAAAGGACGCAAAGAAAAGTACTGCAAGTTTCAGTCGATTCCTGAATGGTCCGGGCTTGCCATCGATTCATTGAGTCGGTAAAATCTATGATTCTCGGTCCGATAGCTCAGTCGGTAGAGCAACTGGCTTTTAACCAGTGGGTCCCAGGTTCGAGTCCTGGTCGGATCACCATTAATTGAGAAAGCGGCCGTGGGGCCGCTTTTTTGTTTCCGGTCAATTTGACCGATGATGGTCATACCTCACTCATTTCGTTCAAATTGAACGACTGCTTCGAACGACTCTAAACCCAACAAGTCCACTGTTTGCATCAGGTACGGCGGTGGCACGCGCATTGCGTTTAGCGCCATCGAGGCGCGGTTCTCGCTTATCGCACCTCGTACCCATTCCAGGTTGCTCCAACGCTACTCTTCGGAGGAATAATAATGAAAATAAGTTTGATCTTAACAATGATTGTCATCGGCCTGCTCTTATTTGGAGCGGCAAGCGCTCAGAACACGATGAAATTGTTCGATGCTACGAACATCACGCCAACAGATACGAGTTCCTCGTGGAACCCTCGCAACCCGATGATATACGCGAGCAAAGACGTATATCTTAGCTGCCCACTTGGCGGACAGCCATATGCCTGGGTGACGGGCCCGAATAACGGCAGTCTGATCGCTGATAATTTTTTCACGATCAACAAAAATAATATTTGCCCGGACGAATGGAATTGCTTTGAGGGAAACTTTGTTTCTCCTTCAAGTGCCGTCGGTCTG
Organism: Pyrinomonadaceae bacterium; assembly: GCA_036493385.1. GTDB lineage: Bacteria > Acidobacteriota > Blastocatellia > Pyrinomonadales > Pyrinomonadaceae > OLB17. The sequence goes on along the minus strand of DASXPW010000184.1, from coordinate 1,135 downwards.
CCGGTTGAGTCGGCATACATTGGGATCGCTCCCATCGATGTCAGCAGTTATATATCGGGAAGCGGCGTATATACCTTTCAACTGTCCGATTATAGCTTCATGTACGGGAACAGTGAGATCTATCTGCACACGAGCTGCGATTTCGGTTCGACTGTCTGCCATCGAAATAATGGAAACGCCGCGCCGAAGACCCTTAAAGTTAGCCAATCGGCCGTTGCAGCGCATTTGGCACACGGCGATACGGAAGGACCCTGTGCGAGATAAGGGATCGAAGTTGGTGCGGCCGTTAGTTTGATCTTGCGGCCGTTGTCGAGGTCGCCTTAGCGTTTGCACCAACGATGTAGCTGTCGCGGTTTCTCACGACGACATTTGAACGATCGACGCGGACCTTGAGCTGCTTGCGCTGGCCGGGCTTGCCTTCGTCCTGGGGAACGTAACCGATGTTGTACTGTCGCCTCAGCTCCTCTGCAATGCCTTCAAACGCCGCATTCAAACCGCCCGGCGTCGACTCCGGCCGGAAGACACGCCCGCCGGTATAATCGGCAAGGTCCTCAAGGTATTTCCGACCAAGAGCGTATTCACCAGAGCTCGTCCCGCGACCCTGCCTTCCACCCATGTTCGGTATGATGCCGGCGTTGATGCCGCCAAGCCCGCCGCGCGAATCGAAAAATGTGTTGAAGTAGACCGGGAAGATCAGGGACTCTGACTCTTCGGCCTCGTCGACGGTTTCGTCGTAGGTTTTCCTCGAGGTCGTATCGACGCCGTCAGTGAATAGGACGATCGCCTTTCGGCCGTCTATCTTTGACAGCCGTTTACGCAATGCAACGTCGACAGCATTGTATAGCGACGTGCCGTCTCCAAAGTTTGCCTTATCGATAGATCGATATATCTCCTCGCGGTCGTTGGTAACGTCGCCATGCACGCGAACCTCTCGATCGAAGGTGATAACCAGCACCTTGTCTTCAGGTTTAAGTTGATCGACGAAGGCCCTCGCGGCAGCTCGGATCTCTTCGATCTTGTAGGCTGTCGACGGGCTCACGTCGAGCATCAGGATCACCGTAAAGGGCTGATCGATCATGCTGAAATAGGCGATCTCCTGTTCTTTACCGTCTTCAAAGATCTTGAAATCTTTTTT
>DASXPW010000183.1:0-2335 GCA_036493385.1 Pyrinomonadaceae bacterium | reverse complement strand
CGAGATCCGGCTTGATCAGATTGTCGAAATGCTTGTTGCCGCCGTCGTCGGTCCAATACGACCGAGTCGGTCCGCGTGAACTATAAGTGGTTACACCATCGTCATTTCTCGCGTCGGTGCCGAATGTATTCGAAGCTCCGACCGTGATCACCGTAGGGTCGTTGCCGGGCGAATGGATCGCACCGTAGAGTTTCTGACCTGCCACAGTCTTTCCATTGTTGCCGGCGGCCGCGACAACGACGATTCCCGCTGCTGTGAGCATTCGGACCGCGCGGCAGAGCGGATCGTTTCGCCATGATTCGATCGCGGGAGCGCCGAGGCTAAGATTGACGACGCGAATGTTGTTCGTCGCACGATTGGCGAGTATCCAGTTTAACGCGCTGATCAGCGAGGCCGAGGTGCCGACGCCGTTTCTGTCGAGCACGCGAACGTTTATGATCTTGGCACCGGACGCGATGCCTTCGTAGTTGCTAATGTACGTCCCGTCGCCAAGGTTGAGATTTGCACCGGCGCCGCCGGCGGCAAGCGACGCGACATGAGTTCCGTGTCCGAACTCATCTACGGAAATGCTGCACTCGTTCGTAAAGTTTGCACGCTGAACGACACGCCTGGTTCCCGATGCGTTCACGAACGAGCGATGGTCCTCGCGAATGCTCGAATCGACGATGGCAATGCCGATCCCTGTGCCATCTAGTTCAGAGCTTGTGTTCAATACGGTCGTTCCAAGCAGGCCAAGATTTAATCCCTGTGCGATCGTCCGAATATTTTTTGTGCCCGTCGTGGTTTCGATGTGGCCGAGCATATTGAGCTGGCGGTCGAGCGACAGATGTCGGGTACCGCGAGCCTCGGCAACGGCTTCGGCGAGACGGGCGGGCAGATCAAGGACCATCATGTCGAGACCCTCTGCCTGACTCTGGATCTGCACTTTGTTACGCGCGAGAACCGACCGAAGCTGCGGATCATTGATATCATCCGACTGCAGGATGACTCTCACGGTCTGATTCGGGTCGGTACCCGCAACGATATCGCGAAGGTCGGGGGACAGTTTGTCACCGGCGAACGAATCGTCGAGGTCATCGCCTGCGATCACTTGCGTAAAGCGTCGATCAAGCTGCGTATCTGGCTCGATCTGTTTCTTGAAGTTTTCGACCGACGCCGCGGTTACGACCTGCAGTTTGCCGTCAGCGATCAAGTGATCGAGACGCTCGGCAACGTCGAATCCGAACATCGGCTCGGTCCTGGAAAAGCTGGTGATGTCGTCGAGATAAAGGACCAATTTCCCTTTCGACATTTCGACCGTTTTAAGGATGCCGCGAAAGGCCTCGTCAAGCTGGGGTTCCGTTTTTGCGGCCGCATACAGGGCGTTCCAATCGACCTTTACGAGCTTGCGATCGGGAAAACGCGCGGTAAATCGCGCCGCGGCGGTCGGCACGACCAGGTCGCGTTTGCTGCCGTCATCATCGATCAACACCGGACTCTTACCGGCCGGCGATGAGAGAAGCTTGACTATCTGAAATGCTTCTTTCTGAAAGAGATCGGCGTTTGACGGATCAGCAAATTGCGACTCGTCGATCAAAAATGCGGAGGAGTTGGTCTTACCCGCAACAGTTGTGCCTGTTACCACGCTTTTGGCCGGCATCTGGCCGCCGGCAAGCGAGGTTAGCAGCAAACAGTGGATGAGAAGGCTTGAGAGGACTATTGTCGTCTTCCGTCTGGTCATAATTAGTCGTACGCCGCCGTCTAATATTCGCAGGAGTGGCGAGCCGGTTTTTGCAACCTGTATGCCAGCAGGCAGCGAATGCGAAAAGCCCGTAAAATCGGCGTAAATCGGGAGATCAGACACCGCTGACAGCATTTTTATGAACGATGCTCCGTTCAGAATGACCGACTAAAAGGTCAGAATGAGAGAATCGACGTGGTGGAAGATGAAAGGCATAAAAGTTAATTCTGTTAGAAGGCATGGAAGGCGTTTTTGTGGCGTTCGAGCATTTGGACGGCGATGGAGACGGCGTCGAGTTGGTCGTCGTGGGTGGAGTTGGGGAAGGTCGTTATTTCTTCGATAAAGGCGTCGATCCAGTTTGGCTGGCGGAAGGCCGGGTTGAGGCCGCCGTTTATTGAGCCGCTGATGCCTCTGTTCATGCCGCCGCTTATTGTGCCGTTGAAGCCGATGCTGGTGCCGCGGACGAGGACGACCTTGCCTTCTTCGGCGAGGTTGGCCCAGGAGAGGGCTCTGGTGAACTTGTCATGGGCGGGTCGGACGAGTCGGATGGGACGGGTGATGAGGCCGGGCTGGCGGCGGAGTTCCTGAACAAAGGCTTGTGCATGAAGAGCGTGC
>DASXPW010000182.1:0-5136 GCA_036493385.1 Pyrinomonadaceae bacterium | reverse complement strand
GCTCGTCAAAGATGAGCATCGCTGCGGCGATGTCGCTCGCGGTCGCGCCCTCGCTATCGAGTGAGAGTAGCATCAAGCCCTTTAGTACCAGCTTTGACCGCAGCCTTTCCATGACCGGGATCTTGCTGATAAGCGTTGTGTTCAAATTGTCATAGGCCGCAAACGCGTCGCTTAGTTCGGGGGACTTCCGAAGCGTCGACTCGACCTGGTCAAACAGCTCATCAAGAGCGATCAGGGAGTCGGCCGGCCGGCCGAGTATCTTTGCCCCGGCCTCTGAGGCAAATGCGAGAAGCGCAAAATCCTGAACGAACAGGCGGACAAACGGCGCGACCTCGAGAATGACCGGATGAAGCGGATAAACGGACGAAAACCTCTGCTCGCTCCAGCGAAAACTCGGCAGCACCGCCCGTAAGTTCTCGAATATTCCCGTGATCACACCGCGCTTCTGGTTATTTTTCGGGAAGATGTGGGCGTCGATGATCTTGTACAGGTGTTCGTGATCGAGATAGTCGATCGTAAAGCTACGTGAAATGCCGGAATTTCTGCCATCTGCGGTTGCAACGTCGTCATCGAGCGCGACCGCAATAAAAACGTTCGTCCCATTGGCGGCATCAGCCAACTCTGTTAGATAGGGCCCGTCGTCGCGAGATACTCTCGCCTCTCTTTCGAGGTCGGTGTCGATGATCAAAACCGAAGGACCGGCGCCGCCGCGATCGGCGGTAAATTTAATGATCTCAGCCGGCGTTTCTCCGACCTCGGAAATGTCGCATTCGAACTGCGCCGCGACAGCAATCCGCAGCTCGTCCCCCAAAGTCTCTTTGGTGCCGCGGCGAACATGAACTACCGGATAATGCCTGCGGATAAGCCGCTCGGCGCTTGCAAAGACATGCGAATCCTTTAGCTTCGCCCTCAGTTCCGGCTGCGATAATATCGCGCCAAAGACAGCCAGAAAATGGCTCTTACCGACGCCTCGATAGCCGGCAAGCGCATAGGCGTTACCGCTGCCTGTAGGGATGACCACGACCCGGTCAAGCCATTTTGACATCAGGTCGGCTGTGATGTCTGTAAAGTAGTAACCGGCCAGCGTTTCGGCCAGATCGGCAATAAAATCGTCGAGATGTTGATTTGAGCGAACCTCTACAAGGTCCTTGACTTTGTCCTGAATTTGGTTCATGACGAGATTTTGCGGAGTTTTGGAGGAGGAACCGATCGAGGTATTCCGGCCTTTTATCCAATGAAAAGGGACACGGGCAACGGACCGCTGCCAAATTTATTCTATCAATTTTCTGAAAAAACGAATAGATTAATTTTTAGGGTCCAAACCCTTGATCTCACGCAAAAAATAAATTTCGCCACTCACAACTAAATAATTGGCCCAAGCATCTTAAATTCGTTGATTTATATCGCTATTTGTGTCATTTATTTGGTACGGCCCTAGAACTTTTGGAGGCTTTTTATGCTCGACGATTCCGCCAGGCGTTTCGGCGCATTCCTTTTGACCGGCAGCATGTGGCTAACTGCCGTCGCATTCTTACCGGCAGTTTCGGCTGCACAAACGTTGCCCGGCCCTGCTTCGACATCGAAAAATGGCAAGGACGCCAAGGACTCGAGCAAACAGAGCGTTGCGCCTGAGACGACCACCGGCGGGACGCCCGTCAATGCAAAGCCGCTTTCGGTCAAGGAAGACCCGTCCATGATCGGCAAACGAAACATCAATAGCGGCGATGACAAGTTGTTTGGCTGGCTGGGCGGCTCGCGTGACAAGGAAATGCAGATCGGCCGTCAGCTTGCGATGGAGGTCGAGCAGCAGTCAAAGATGGTCGACGACCCAGTAATTACCGAGTATGTGAACCGCGTTGGTCAGAATATCGTGCTCCATTCCGACGCTAAGGTCCCGTTCACGATAAAGGTCATCGATAGTGACGAGGTCAACGCATTTGCATTGCCCGGCGGATTCTTTTTCGTAAATAAGGGTCTCATCCTTGCCGCCGACAACGAGGCCGAGTTGGCCGGTGTCATGGCACACGAGATCGCTCACGTTGCCGCACGGCACGCGATGGAAAATCAAGGCAAGGCGGCGTTGATCAACTATGCATCATTGGCCGGAATAATTTTTGGCGGTCCGATCATTAGTCAGGTGCTTTACAACGGCGGCGGGATCCTTGCCGGACTGGCTCAGCTCAAATTCTCACGCTCGGCGGAGGAAGAGGCGGATATGCTTGGCGTGCAATATCTCTATGCTTCCGGTTACGACCCGACGGCACTGTCGACGATGTTTGAAAAGCTCGCGTCGCAGAACAAGAAGAAGGCGGGCGCGGTAACAAAGCTTTTTTCGACCCATCCGCAGCCGATCGACCGACGCGACACGAGTCTTGCACTGGTCGCACGTTTTCCTGAAAAGGACGAGTACGTCATCAGCACGTCCGAGTTTCAGCGGGTCAAAGCTCACCTGCTCAAGGTCAGCAATGCCAAAGCGGGCATCACGGCCGATTACGACGACACGGACAATACAAAACCGACGCTTAAGCGGCGTCAGCCCGAGACGACCGAGACGGCACCCGATAGCTCGGGAGCACCTGTTACCGGCGAGTCAAGCTCCTCGGACAAGCCGCCGCAACTCAAGAAACGTGACGGGACGCCGGAAGCGAAACCAACACCGACGCCAACACCCACGCCGAATCAGTAATTCCGACCCGAACTCTCAGCAAAAAAGGCCGCTCGGGTAGCGGCCTTTTGCTTTGTCAAAGTTACGTCCGTCTAGTTTAGCTTTGCTAACTTTTGACTGACGCGCGCCATATCATCATCTCGCCATAGCAACCTCGCCGCGCGCTTCCACGCCGCTCGAGCAAGGTCTTTCTTTCCCTGCTTCTCATAGACATCGCCGAGATGTTCCTGGATCGTCCCCGAAGCGTAATCAAGTGTTGCAGCTTCGGCAAGCGTCTTTTCGGCATCGCCCAGCTTGTCCATCTTGAAATATGCCCAGCCGAGGCTGTCAAGATATGACGGATTGGTCGGGTCGGTCTTGACCGCTTTTTGAATAAGCTCAAGGGCCTCGCCATATCGTTCGCCGCGTTCGAGTAAAAAATACCCGAGGTTGTTAAGCGCGATCGGATTTCCCGGTGTTTGCTTGAGTACGTCGTGCAGGATCGTCTCCGCTTCTGTGTAATTTCCGGCAGCCTGCTGCGCCGTCGCGAGCATCATCTCGGCGATCTGCTTCTGGTCAGAACCGTTCGCCAAACCAAGCGCCTTTTCTGCCGACGCCACGGACTCGGCAGCGTGGCCTGCGTCCTCGTAAAGCTGCGAGATAAAGAGATAATTCGAAAAATCGTCGTCAAGCCTCGGTGTAGCCGATTTCGGTTGGTCGGGCGTCGAGATGCGTTTTTGTATCAACTCGACGGCCTTGTCGACCTTGCCGCCCGCACTTAAAAGGCTGGCCTCCAGTCTCAATAATGTGAGGTCGTCGGGTTTCTTTTGCCGCAGCGTCTCGACCAGCAATAAGGCTGCTGCGCGATCGCCCGTCTCCTGGTAGAGACTTATCAGTTGCCGGTCAGCAAAGAGGTCGTCGCTGCCAAGCATTTTCCGCGCCCGCAAGATAACATTCTTTGCGTCCTGAATTCGCTCGGCGCGTTTGTAAAGCGTTATGAGCTTCTCAAAAACGCCCATCGCAAATTCGCGTTCGTCCTGGTCGAGCGTCTGGGCGGCGTCGAGCCCACGGATCGTAAAGGCCTTTTCATATGCCGCGGCCGCTTCAAAAAACTTGTTCGCCGACGCATAGATATCGCCGATCGACACCTGAAGGGCGGCAGCCGACGAACGGTCAGTCGGAGTCGTTTTCGCGACGACGGAATCAAGTGTTTTGACCGCGTCTGCGATATTGCCGCTCTTCGCCTGGACCTCCGCCAACAGCCGTACAAGCGACAGGTTTCCGGGGTTCGCATATGTCGCCTGACGTAGCGATTCGATCGCCGTCGCGGCGGTTTTTTCGTCTGCCGAGGCCAGCGCATCGCGAAGTTCGTCGACCGAGCGCTCATCCTCCGGGTCGTCGGCGACGATCTGCCCTAGCACCTCGATCGCCTCAGGGACGCGGCCGGCCTGGACCAGTGCGGGGCCGAGTTTTTTGCCGGCGGTTTCAGGCGAGAGGTCGTCCTGACCGCGCATTATGCTCTGATAAAATTGCCGGTCAAGAGGCGTGGCCGACGCCTGCCATTTCTTTAGTGCGTCGATGCGGTCGTTCGGTCGTTTTGTCGCTCCATAAAGCTCGCTCAGAAAGGCCCAGGCCTCGGCGTTTCGTGGGTCAAGCCGAGCGATCTCTTTCCATTCGGCGATCGCTTTTTCTGCATTGCTCTGATCAAGAGTGCTGCTGTTCAAACGGCTCTTGAAAGTGTACAGCCTGGCCAACAGCCGATGCGCGCCGAAATTGTCCTTATTGAGCCGAACGCCAAGTTCGGCCAGCGCTATCGCTTCATCGACATCGTTCGGAAGCACACTCGGGTTAACCCACGTCTCGGCCAGCAGCGTGTATCCTTCCGACAACGCCGGGTCCGCATTCAGTGACGCCATCAGGCTCTCGCGGGCCGTAAGGACGTTGCTCGCGACAGCGGCCTGGCTTCGCTGTCGGCCGGCGTCCAGCATGAATCGCTGGGCCTCCATCAGCTTTGCATAGGCCTGGCGTCGGCTTTCGATCGACGCGTCCTTCGAGGCGTCAAATGTCTCCAGCCGCTTTGACAGGATCTCGGACATTTTCGGTCCCCCGCTGCCGATACCCTGACCAACGCTCGCGGACGCGGCAAGGAGGAGGAAAAACAGCACTTTGATCGTTTTTGATTTGAGGAACATTAGGTTTGGCTAAACTGATTCAAGCATATCCGCTCGATCGGGCAAAGCAAAGAGCGTGGCCGGTCGGCTACTGGAAGAACGCGAAATTGATGCGAGAGCGAAAGGAGAGTCGGTAATGGCCTGTCCAAACTAAAAAGCCCAATTTCTCATCGAATTGGGCCCAATAGTTTCGAACATAGAGAATTCAACTACTTTTCCTGATTCGGCGTATTTGGCTTAGCCGTCGCGGGCGCTGGCCCGGCCGTCTGTTGATTCTGTTCGCAAGGCGTCAGATGCGTCTTCGACACGGCGGCCGCCGGC
>DASXPW010000181.1:0-4828 GCA_036493385.1 Pyrinomonadaceae bacterium | reverse complement strand
CGCATTTCGCGTTTCCATCACTGCTACGCCGCCCTGTTCCTGCAGCCATTCGCAAACGAGACTGATGAGGTAGATGCCCCAGGTGTTTGGCGTATTCAACATCGAGGTACCTGCTGCGATAGCACGATAATTTAAGACTCTCGGCATCACGCGAGGCTCTCTTTCCATGAGGTCCTCGCGAACGATCACGACGGTCACACCGCTCGGTCCGATGTTCTTCTGTGCGCCGGCGTAAAGCAACGCATACTTCTCGATATCAAACCGCTTCGAAAGAATGTTAGACGACACATCGCAAACGACCGGTACACCGCCTGCATCGACATCGTAGTCAAATTCGACGCCGTCGATCGTCTCGTTCGAGGTGAAATGAACATAAGCGGCCGTCGGGTCGAAGCACAATTCGCCTTTTGTTGGCACAGTTATAAAACCCTTCGGCTCACCGTTGTATATGATCTCGGCCGTGCCAAATCTCGCAGCTGCCGTCGCGGCCTTTCTGCCCCACTGACCGGTGACGACGTATTGTGCGGTTGCGCCTGGCGCGAGCAGATTCATCGGCACCATGGAGAACTGAAGTGTTGCGCCACCCTGCAAAAAGAGGACCTTGAAGTTTGTGGGTAGCCCAAGCAGCGATCTCAGGCCCGATTCTGCGCTTTCGAGAACATTGCCGAATAACTTCGAGCGGTGGCTCATCTCCATAATGCTCATTCCCGTGCCGCGAAACGACAACATCTCATCCCGCGCGCGCGCGCGGACGGGTTCGGGCATAACGGCGGGCCCGGCGCTAAAGTTAAATACGCGTTCGATCATTTCTGCTGCCAAAACAAAAAGATTAACACAGCCGGTTCGCTCGCTGTATTTTGGTTGGCGCTATGCTACCGTTGTCCTTTTATCTTTTAGGCCCAATTGCAGTAAAATGACCTAAAAAGTTCGAACTCTTCCCGGTGACCCGGCATCCTAGAAGAGCTTGTTCGATACCTTTCGGAGGACCCAATGTCTACATCAAAGTATTTTTCACTCGTTCTGGCCGTCGCTGTGTTTCTCTGTAGCGGGGCGGCGACATTCGCGCAGACGGCGGTGGTTCGCGGCGTCGTCAAGGTACACAAAGCGGATGGAACTGAGGTTCCCGTGCCCGACGCGGTTGTCGAGCCGTTTCGAACCGATATTGATAAAGGTTCGCTGCCAACAGCCAAGACCAATAAACGGGGCGAGTTCAGTTTTGTCGGGTTTCAGCTTGGCCAGACTTACGCGCTCGCGGTCAGTGGAACCGGCATCGCCGCTGTCGTTCAGCCGAACATCAAAGGCGGCCGCGAGGACGTTTTGATCGTAACCAACGAAGGTGACGGACATCGGCCGACGGAAGCTGAGGTAAGAGATTTTGTCGCCAACAACAGCAAGGCGGTCGCGACAGGCCAGAAGACACCGGCAAAGACAAAGGAACAGGAAGAGCTCGAAAAGAAAAACGCAGAGATCACGAAAAAGAACGCCACGATTGCGGCAGGCGATGCGACAGCTCGAAAGGCGACGACCGAGGGCGCCGAGGCTCTCAATGCAAAGAACTACGATCTGGCGATCTCTAAGTTTGACGAGGGTATCACGGCCGTACCGGACTTTGTCGGCAGCACACCGATCATGCTCGACGGAAAACTTGTTGCGTTGCGGGCGCGAGGCTATGAGAAATATCGCGAAGGGGCGACGCAAACAGACATCACTGCCCGTAAGGCAAAATTTGACGAGGCGAATCAAGACTTTGACGATGGCCTCAAGGCCTATGATCAGGCGATGCAGATCTATAATGCGGCTGCGGCGCCGGCGACACCTCAGGAGGGCGCGGGGCGCGACAAGGCCAAGCTCAAATTGATGGAAGACGCGATCGAGGTTCACCGCCTTAAGGCCGTCGGCGGTGTCGATATGACAAAATATGATCAGGCCGCGGTAGTCATCAACGCATATGCCGCGATCGAACCTGACGCTGCAAAGAAGCAACAGGCGCTCGCGACGCTTGGAGATATTTACCGGAATTCGGGCCAGTTTGATAAAGCGATCACCACTTATAAGTCGGTCTTGGAAACGGCTCCGGACAACCTCGAGGTAATGGCGTCGCTTGGTCTGTCGCTCGTTGCACAAGGTACGTCGGTCGATCCGCCAAACAAGGAGCAACTGCAGGAAGGGCTTAATTATATGCAGAAGTACGCCGACACGGTTCAGATATTGCCGACCGATTCGAAAGGGACACAGGAATTTAAGCAGAGCGTCAAGGACACCGTTCAGTACCTGACCACCGAGCAGAAGCTGAAAGCCCAGCCAGCCAAGTCGCCGGCCAAAAAGGGCAAGGGGTAATTTGCCCAACTTTATGATAATTTCTCAGCCGGGCCATTTGTCGCCCGGCTTTTTTATGGACATTGAGATCAGACCGGCACGCGACGGGGACATTCAGGACGTCATCCGTTTAATGCGGGAGTTTGCCGAGTATGAAAAACTGATTGACTCGTTCGAGGTAACGGCGGAAAAGCTTACCGACGTGCTTTTCGGTCAGCGAAAGGTTGCCGATATGGTAGTAGCCGCCGAAACGTCTGCTCCGGTCGGCTACGCATTGTTCTATCCATACTTTGCCAGCTTTCGTGGGCAGCGCGGCCTATATTTGGAAGATATCTATGTCTCGACGGAGTTTCGCGGTCGGGGAGTCGGCGAACGCCTTTTGCGGGCGGTCGCGATGGCGGCAGTCGAACGCGGTTGTGAACGGATCGATTTTCAGGTGCTCGAGTGGAACGAACCGGCAATTTCGTTTTACGAGAAGGTGGGAGCGGATCGCAACGATGATGAACGGCATTTCAAATTCTCGGACGCCGCCTTTCGACGGTTAGCCGGTCAAGCATAAACTTTCTGTCACAAACCGGACGCGAATGGGGTTCTATGGTTGTAAAACGCGTCAACCGACCGTAAATTCTCGATTTCCCGGAGGGGAGCAATGCGAAAAGGCACAATTTTCACCGTATTTTCATTTTTATTTATCGTTATCGTCGTTGGGCACTACGTTATCGTTGCACAGGCGCCGATAATAGGAACGTGGTCCGCGAATACGCGCGACGAGAAGAGCGGCAAGATCAATATACAGTTCGAGATTCGCGGCAACGGCAACGGACGCCACACGACCGGCGAATCGTTTGACTACGCGGATCTAAGCGGAATCTCTGCCGCCCAAACGCAGAACGGCCGGGTCAGCTTTCAGCTAACGCGCGAGGCCGGCACCATCCAGTGCGAAGGTAATTTTGTCAACGGCAACGGATCGGGCACATTTACATTTACGCCGAATCAGGCATTCATCGACGGCATGCGCAGCCGCGGATTCGACTTCACTAAGCCGACGAATAATCGCCGTGATGACGACATCAACGACCGGCTGTTTACCGCCGCCGCCGTGAACGTGACCACCGCACTGGCCGACGATCTGCTGTCGGCAAATTTTGGCAAGCTTGGCGTCGACGACCTTTTCAAGGCTGCTATCTTCAAGGTCGACGGGAAATTCATGGCCGAGATGAAGTCAACGGGCTTTCCAAACCTCGGAATGGAAGACCTTGTAAAGGCCCGCATATTCAAGATCGATGCCGACTATGTCAGGCAGGTAAACGAGATGGGCTTCGATAAGGAGGATTTCGAGGGTCTCGTAAAATTCCGCATCTTTAAGGTCACGCCCGAGTTTCTAACTGATCTGAAAAACGAGGGATTTTCGAATCTATCACCGGAAGAGGTCGTTAAGTTTCGTATCTTTAATATCGACACCGATTTCATCCGTAAGGCAAAAGCCGAGAACCCTAACGTGACGGTCGAGGACATGGTGAAGATGAAGATCGGGGTTTATCGCCGAAGCGATAACTAGTCAAGATTCGAGATAGCTCAGAGAAGGCCGTCCTGGGTGGCGGCCTTTTTTATCTGTACCAGCCTCGCGTCACCTCTGGTCCGGTGTACCGCCGTACCAGTTGTGCCAGTGTGTACCAGCAGCCCCGAGGATGCCTACTCAAACTGCTGTCTGAATTTTGCGAATTCTTCTTTCAACTCCGCGATCTCAGACTTCATTGTTTCGATCTCCGATCGCAGCAGCGCTATCTGATCATGTGATCCGGCGGCGGCCGGTCTTTCGCGTTCGACCGGCAAGTTCGCAATATCGATCGCGCCCGACAAAAGATGCGCATAACGTGCGTCCTTTTGTCCGACTTGGCGTTCAAGCCTGACAACGAGCGGTTCGTCGCGGCGGGCGAGCTTGTCCAGAGTTTCCTGCACTTCGGGAAGGCCGCTGAAGTCAAATAGCCTGTCCGTACGTCCGCGTATCTCACCGACGGTTTGCGGGCCGCGCAGCATTAGAACATCCATCGCAGCCGTCTCGGCGGGGTCAAGCTCGTACACATTCGGCAGCATATGCTTGTACTTGACGACGCGGCTGGTCGAGCCGTGAAATGTGTAGACAAGATTTTTGTCCCGCAGCGAATCGAGGGCCTCGGTTACCGTCGACTCGTCATAGGAGACAACCGGGTCGCGATTGCTTTTTTGATTGCAAGCCGCGACGAGCGCGTTGAGCGTCATCGGATAAGATTCGGGCGTGGTCAACTGCTTTTCGACAAGACTGCCGAGCACGCGGACTTCGGTTTCGTTGAGGATCAATGCCATAACTCAAGCATTAGTTTCACGCAAAGCTCGCCGAGTTCGCAAAGAGGCTCGTACCAATTTCACGCGCGTGGGACACGATCCGCAACACGATCTTTGCGTCTTACTTTGCGGTCTTTGCGAGCTTTGCGTGAGATAATTCTCGCGTGCACACGCTCGTAGCCCGGTCCGC
>DASXPW010000180.1:0-2686 GCA_036493385.1 Pyrinomonadaceae bacterium | reverse complement strand
GCTTCGCACCGCGAAACGCGAGACATTGACACAAACTTCTTCGATGATGTTTCCGGTCAAAGATGCTTTGATGTTTAGCCGCTGGACATCGTCTTTCGGCGGATCACAGGGAGCATCGTTCTTTACCGCACCAAATCCGGCATATGGCGCAACATTCACCTACTATCTAAAGGAAGCGCCGCAGACCCTGAAACAAAAACGCCAGGAAGCCGAACGCCGGGCGGAGCGTGAAAAACAGTCTTTCCATTATCCGTCGATCGCCGAGATTCGCGCCGAGACCGAAGAGACGCCGCCAACGGTCATTTTTACGGTTGCTGATCCCGAAGGCAAGATCGTGCGCCGAATGACCGCGCCTGCGACGGCCGGGATTCAACGCGCGACATGGGATCTCAGATATACGCCGCCGATCATCAGGAATCAACCGGCCGGAGGACCTGGCGGTAGAGGCGGCGAGCCCGCCGACCCCGATCAGGGATTTGGCAATCGTGGCCCCGAAGGCCCGCTCGTCATGCCCGGCAAGTACACTGTGTCGATGGCTGTTAGGGTTAACGGCGTGACGACACCGGTCGCGGGCCAGCAGAGTTTTAGTGTAACGGTCGAGGGACGCGAGGGTATGTCCGCGACCGACCTTGCCACTCTCAGCGATTTTCAGCGAAAAGTCTCGGCACTTCAGCGGTCCGTCTCGGCCTCAACCGAGGTCGCGAATGAGGCAAAAACGCGAATCGGACTGCTGAAACGCTCGGCGCAGGAGGCCCCTGTCGATAACGCCAAGCTCGTGGGGCAGGCGGAAACGCTTGACAACGAGATCGATTCGATCATCAATTCACTCCGAGGCGGACGCGAAGACAGCGACATTCCGCCGCCGGCGATCAATGCTCGTGTCAGCTACGTCGCCGACCGCATCCGACTCTCAAGCGTAAAGCCGTCACCGACACAGATGCAGCAATATGATCTGTCACGCTCGGAATTTGAGCCCGTACTGGCGCAACTGAGGCGACTCGTCGACTTGGACCTGCCGGCTTTTGAAAAGGAGCTCGACGCGGCGGGAGCGCCGCTGGTGCCGGGCCAGTTGGCCGAGCCATAGAAACGGCTCAAGACAACGGTCCGGGCAAGCTGCGCCCGTGCAAACGCGTACCTGTGTCCACCGCTCCATGCGGGGATGCGTGAGATACAATACTAGCCGATGGACGACAAATATAACGTCAGAAAGCCTCGAAAGCCGGAAACGAAACAGGAAATTGTTCAACAGCAGATCGAGGAATTGATCAAGCGCCGCGACCGGATCACGAACCCTGCCGAAAGACAGTCCATCCAGAAAGAGATAATGAAGCTCTTTGCTCAATACGAGCGGCTGAAACTTTAATTGATCGAAAAATTGAGGGTCGGGGATGATGAGGGTCGGGGATCATGAGGGTCGGGGATCATTTATGCGTGATCCCCGGAAGCCATTGTGTCCGAAATGGAGGCTCTTAGGCTTTCTTTTCCATCAGTTCTTTGTACTGGCCTGACTCGACCCAGTCGAGTATCTCGCCGACGCGCCAGATGGGGAACGGATGCGTGAGACCAGCGTTTATCCACGTCGCCCAGAATTTATCCAGCGCCTTTTCGTCGCAGGTCTTTTTGAACTCGCGGCCCTGTTCGAGGAATTGTTCGTAATCGATCTTTGACGCTGAAGTGCCGCCCGCGAGTTTCATCATAACGCGGCCGATGACATGCGGGTCCTGAACGACGAGCAGACCGGCACGATCGCCCGACAGCTCCGCCCGACGCGCCCAAGCAAGCAGAGCGCTGTTGATGCCGGCCGAAATAATAAATTTGATTATCTCCGAGCCTGGAATAAGCCGTGCGGCCGAGGCGTTTGCCAGAGCTTCCATCAATCTCGCTGCCGTCAAATAGAGCGCATGCTCGGCGTGAATATGGCCGACTTCGTGTGAGATGACCGCGAGCGTCTCCTCGTCATCGAGGCGTTCGAGCAAGCCTGAATGCAGAACGATAATGTGCTTTGCCGAACCGTACGTAAACGCATTGACGATCGGGTTCTGCTGAACGAAGAGCTCCGGCATGTCGACACCGAGCGTCGTGCACGCCACCTGTAGCTTTGCGTGAAGATCGGGAAACTGTTTCGGCGTGACTTTGACCGAGCTGGCCGTAAAGATGACTCGAAGCGCCGCCTCACCTGTGACCGAGAGCAGTTTTCTGAGCGCGGTGTCGATGCCCGGAATGGCGCGAAGAGCGGCCAACGCCTTGCTGTCCAGCGGGTGGATGTAATCGTGCTTGCTGAGGTCCGCAAATTTCTTGTGCGGCTCATCGGACAGCGGCAGCTTACATTTACCGCACGAGGCGGCGCCGTTCTTGTAGTTGTCCTTGACAGCGTTTCGCTGGCCGCAGTAACGGCAGCGAACATAATTGGTTTTCTCGAGTCCTGACTCTTCGTCGGCTTTCTTTTTCGGCATATCTGAATTCTACGAAATCGGCGGTAATTGGTTCAAACTAAGGTGCACGACGGTCTCAACATGATGCGTCTGCGGAAATAGGTCGAGCGCCGTAATGGAGTCGATCTTGTACCCGCCATCGAGAAATCGCCTGACATCGCGCGCCAGTACAGACGGGTCGCACGACACATACGACACTCGCTTAGGTCTGAGGCGAAGAAGATCGAGCACCGTCTTCTTCTCCGTGCCCGAAC
>DASXPW010000179.1:0-1805 GCA_036493385.1 Pyrinomonadaceae bacterium | reverse complement strand
CGTCACTGTTGCCGTCGTCGTGATCGTATCGCCGATGAATGTCGGCGCCGTGAATTTCATCGTCTGCGATAGATACACGATCTTTCGCTGCTTGAATTCCTGACCGAGCACGGCCGAGATAAATGCTCCGCTTAACATTCCGTGCGCGATCCGTCGACCAAATCGAGTCTGTTTTGCGAATGCTTCTTCTAAGTGGATCGGATTATGGTCGCCGGAAAGCGCGGCAAATTCGCTTATCAACTCGTCGGTTATGTCGCGTGACGTCGACCAGGCATCGCCGATCTTAATGTCCATATTTTTATTTTTTATTGTCTGGCGGCGTCGAGCAGAATACCATAAAGATATGGCACAAGCTGCAGCGGGGTCGCGAATCGTTAAATGTTCATCGTGCCGAGCGCAAAATCGTATGGCCGCTTCGACACCGCCGGACAAAATGCCGGTCTGCGGACGCTGCGGCAAAGCGCTTTCGACAGTCTCCGACAAACCGATCACGGTCACGGACGCAAATTTCGCCGATGTCGTCGAAGGTTCGTCGCTCCCGGTCTTGCTCGATCTTTGGGCTGCCTGGTGCGGACCGTGCAGAATGATCGCACCGGTAGTCGAACAGATCGCTTCTGAGATGGCTGGCCGAGCGCTGGTGGGCAAACTCGACGTCGATGCCAACCCGCAAACATCGGCCCGTTTCGGCGTACAAAGTATTCCGACGCTTCTCATCCTGAAGAACGGCCGCGAGGTCGACCGCATTGTCGGCGCAGCTCCGAAAACTTCGATACTTCAAACACTCCAGCGACAACTCTGAAAGTGCGTTATCCGGCATTTCTGGCACTAAAAATGCAGATATACCTTCCCAGAGTCGTTCAAACAGGGAGGGTTTTGAAATGTCGATGATCTACTGTCCTGAATGCGGACACGAAATATCAAATAACGCGGTGGCTTGCCCAAATTGCGGGCGCCCGATCAATGCCGTTCCGGCGGTCGAGCGAAAGGTCGTTGTGGCCCATCCGCGAAGTAGTGGAACCCCAGCCTGGGCCATTGGCGTGGTCGGCGTTTTGGGGATCCTGCTCGTCTTTTTGCTGATCGCGTATTGGTCGCACAGCAACGATGACAACGCGAATACGGCCCTGAGGGTCAACGCTAATATCAACCGCGAATCGATTCCGGGCCGTCAGACCGCCGTCGAGAGTGCCCCGTCGAGTTTAAATAACGTGCCGCCGACAACCATAGAATCCGCGCCGTCGACGGCTTCAGTTCCGCCGTCTGAGACGACCGTGAACGGTTCGCAGGTCGCCTTGCCCGCGACCCCTACAAAGGGGAGCGCCGTTATTCAGGCGAAGGTCATAACACGAAACAACTCACAGCAGCCCGTTCGCGGACAGCGGTTTTATCTGCTCGATAAAGACGTGCAATCGGTCCTTTCCGAGGCCAATGTCGAGCCGATCGAGGGTCAAACGCTGACCGCAAGCCTCGGTCTTGCAGCAATGTATCCGGACAGGTACGGCGATTTTCAACAGCGTGCCGTACGCGCGATCAAGAACCATATCAAGTACGCCGGCACGACCGACAGCAATGGGAAAGCGCGTCTCGACGGCATTAAGCCGGACGCTTATTTCCTCTATGGGGTCGTCAAGGCCGGAAATGGATTTGCTATCTGGAGCTCGCCCGTATCGATCCAGCCGGGAGACAATGTCCTCGATCTCACGCCTCAGCAAATTACTGAGGTGAACAACACCGCCGGCGAGGAGTAAAATAGAATTTCTCAGCTACAGGGCCAAACAAGGCTGCCACCACAGGCAGTCTTGTTTGTT
>DASXPW010000178.1:0-3332 GCA_036493385.1 Pyrinomonadaceae bacterium | reverse complement strand
CGTAGAACCAAAGTTGATCCAGCCGACGTTCATCGTCGATTTTCCTAAGTCGATCTCGCCTCTTTCAAAAGCGTCGCCGGATGATCCTCATGTTGCCGAACGATTTGAGCTGTTTATAAACGGCATGGAGGTCGCAAACGGCTTTAGCGAGCTCAACGACCCGCGTGAGCAGTACGACCGGTTTGTCGACCAGATGGCCGAACGCGAACGCGGCGATGAGGAAGCGATGATCCTCGACGAAGACTACATCCGGGCGCTCAGCTACGGCATGCCGCCGACGGCCGGCATCGGCATCGGTATTGATCGATTAACGATGCTCCTGACAAACCGTCACTCGATCCGCGACGTGATCCTGTTTCCTCATTTACGACCGGAGAAGAAAGAAGAGGAGAAGAGGAAAAGAGAAGAAGGGGAGAGCGTGTAGAAAGCAACCGGGCAAGCAAGACGATCACTTTCGTGTTTTGCTCAGCCTGCGATCTTGAAGGGATATTCCTGATGTCCGACCGCCATCGACTCGCGAAAGATCTTAAAGACCTTGTTGGCCGGCTTGGTGTTCGCTGGATCTTTAAGCCAATAGTAACTGTCACTGAGCCCCGGATCGGTCGCCCCGCCCGTCGACTCGATAGCTCGGACGCCTTTGGTCACAATGCCGTTTATGGTTTTGGTTGGCCTTACACCCGGTTCCGTTATGACCACGTGCCCGATAGTGTCAATGGTTTTACCGCCGCCGTCAATAACTTGATTTGCGGCATTCACTCGGCCAAGAACATACGAAACCGAGTCGTCAAGCTTGTCCCAGTCCGAAACGTATTTTCGCGGTGGGTCGAGATAGCCTGATATGCCGCAATCCGGACCTTTATCGTGGTTTTCGACGCCAAGATCGGTCCATGCCTTCGGGCTGGCGGCCCCATCATGCCACAAGAAATTGCCGACAAATCCGTTACAGTCGAGCCCGAGATATTTATTGGCGTAGTCCTGCATCGTTCCTTCTAGAATTCCCCAGTGGCTGGCTAGTTGCAGCACCAGTTGACAATGTTCGGGTGCCCCTTTTCCTTTAAATGTATACCTCGCCATCGCCGCCCATTTGGTAAAGCTTCCGGTCGGCACCTTTGACTTGTTTCCGTAAAGGGTAACTTTTGCAGGGCCGTTACTGGTGTCAACGGTAAGCTCTATGTCTTCCGAATTGGCGTCTAGTTTCTCGATGAATTTTTTCGTGCCCGTTGGGTCGTAAAAACGTGCGATCGATGCAAGGCGGTACTTACGCACCTTTATTTTGTCCGCATTGCCCGCTACCGGCAGGCTTTCGTATCTGGCTTTATAACCCGTTGGATTCATGAACGTGCTCTCCGCCTACATTAAGCGCAATTCCCAAAAAGATTTCGGCTTTTTGCTATTCGTTCCGAATTGAACAGTACGAGACCGTAGGAAATATAGAGTCCGGCGATTAGAATCAAAGCTGCAACCAATTTCAAGGACGCTTTGAACAGGGGACGGCGAGTTTCAAGACCGCGAAGACACTGATTCCGACATAGCGCGCAGACGTGACCAAGGCTATTTTCTATACCGCATTTGCGCTTGTCGCATTTGCGTTCAACTCGATCTTGTGCCGGATGGCACTTCGCAGCGGCGAGGCGGATGCGGCCGGATTTACGCTGGTCAGGCTTGTATCCGGCGCGGTAGCGCTCGTCGTCATCAGCTTTCTGGTCGGTAGTCCGCGCTTAAGTAAGACCTCGGTCCTAAAGGGACACGGAAACTGGCTTTCTGCGTTCCTTCTTTTCGCTTACGCGATCTGTTTCTCGTTTGCCTACCTCGGTTTGACGGCCGGCACCGGTGCATTGATCCTGTTCGGCAGCGTGCAGTTGACGATGATCGTGTGCGCGATCATTCACGGCGAACGCCCGCACGCGCTTGAATGGATCGGATTGAACGCTGCGGTCGCGGGTCTTGTCTATCTTGTTTTGCCGGGGCTGTCGGCGCCTCCGATCCGAAGCTCTGCCTTGATGGCTGCGGCGGGGGCCGCCTGGGGATTTTATACACTCCGAGGTCGAGGCAGCACCGCTCCGCTCACAGATACGGCCGGAAATTTTTTGCGGTCCGTGCCGATGGTCGTCATTGCGGCGATACCATTTTTATCAAAGATCGACCTATCGACCCACGGAATTGCCCTGGCAATAGCGTCTGGCGCCGTGACGTCCGGAATTGGCTATTCGATCTGGTATGCCGCGCTCAGACATCTCACGGCGACACGAGCGGCGGTAGTGCAGCTTGCCGTACCACTGCTGACCGCTGGATTTGGAATATTGCTCTTGTCCGAGTTGGCAACCGAGCGGCTGGCGATCGCTGCCGCGCTCATACTTGGTGGGATCGCATTGATGATATTCAATAAAAAAGGTCACAGATAAAACCTTCCGCCCGATCGCAGGGACGCCCAAAACGCGATCGTCACGAGAAGCGGAGCCATCGCCACGATTCCAATTGAAATGTTGATCAAAAGGAACGGAAATGGCACCTCCAAAATGCTGCCGATTATGAGCCACAATCCCCAAATGGTTGTAGCGGCTGACATCATTACGGCAGCCCATCTTCTGCTAAAGAGAAGGCCTGCTCCAACTACTGTCGTTAAGAAATAAAACGTAAAGAGCCTAATAATGTCCGCCCTAGTCAACGGACCTTCAGCCATTAAGCGCGGCCACGTGAGGTACATCATGATCGCCATCATCGCTTCAAATATAAAAGTCAATATTGCGAAGAATTTGAATGTTGCTCCCGGCACAAGGACTCTCACGCAGTGAAGGATTAAATGTTTCGCATTTTCCAGAGATTCGCGGCGTTGATGTCTATTCGTTGACCATCACCTCGACCGGGTCGATACCCGCGGCCCGCCATGCGGGATAAAGCGCACCAATAAGGCTGCCGACGACAGCGATCAGGATGGCGGTGATGATCCATCCGGTACTGAACTCGAACGGCAATTCAAATTCCTTTCCTATCGAAAACGATGCCAAGTACGAGATCGCGATCCCGAGCACGACGCCGAGCGCACCGATGAGCAGCGCCTCGCCTTCGATCGCTCTGATGATAAACCCAGTCGACGCGCCCAGCGATTTCAGGATGCCGATCTCTTTTCGCCGCTCGGTGATCGTCGTGTACATCGACAGCAGGACAAAGATCGTGCTGACGAACGCGCCGAGTCCAACAAGCACGCGGAGAAATGTGTTCAGCCCGGGAATTCGCTGCATCGCGTCGGTGACGATATCGACCGTCAGGTTAACTTTATTTCCGGGTAAAACTTCGTTGATGCGCTCCGCTACCTTTTCCGGGTCGTAGCCGTC
>DASXPW010000177.1:0-4883 GCA_036493385.1 Pyrinomonadaceae bacterium | reverse complement strand
CGCTCATCTTACGGGCACAAAAAAGGTTGTGATGAGTTTTTTTGCCGGTGATCTGCGAGTCGCGTTGCTCTCGACTCATCTGTCGCTCCGTGATGCGATCGAAAAAGTAACTTCTGAAAATCTCATAGAATTGATCGTTTTTTGTTCTCATGAGCTCCAGCGCCTTCTTCGGCGGAAACCGAAGATCGCCGTAGCCGGGCTCAATCCACACGCATCGGAAGGCGGCCTTTTCGGCAGCGAAGAGGCGACTGCGATCACGCCAGCGATAAACGAATGCATCAGCGCTCACGCGATAGACGTTTCCGGCCCCTTTTCGCCTGACACGATCTTTTTGCGCGCCTTTCGAGGCGAGTTTGATGCGGTCATCGCTCTTTATCATGACCAGGCGACGGTACCTGTGAAATCGCTGTCCTTCGGATCGGCCGTAAATGTCACGCTTGGGCTGCCGCTGATCCGCACCTCGGTCGATCATGGAACTGCCTTTGACATAGCCGGCAGAGGCGTCGCTGACGCGTCAAGCATGGTTGCGGCGATCAAACTTGCAGCCGAACTCGTTCGAAATACAAAAGATGAAACTCTCGGACAATCCTGCTAGAATATCCTTTCCCCGAGACGACAGGTCGCACCTGTTTTTTCAATCACAACCGACGGCGATCAGAAGAGGAGCAGCTCCGGTGGCGACGCTATTACTTGCAGACGACTCGATGACGACCCAAAAGGTCGTCAGCCTCACCTTTGCCGATGAGGGCATCGAGGTCTTGACGGCCGCTGACGGCGATACGGCCGTAAAGCTTTACCACGAGCGTCAGCCTGATATCGTCCTGGCGGATGTCAATATTCCGGGACTTAACGGCTACGAGATCTGCGAAGAGATCCGAAAAACTTCCGATCTGTCAACGACGCCGGTCGTACTGCTTGTAGGATCGTTCGAGCCGTTTGACGCTAACGAAGCCCATCGCGTCGGCGCGAATGACTACCTGACCAAGCCGTTCTCCTCGATCCGTCGTCTGGTCGCAACCGTATTGGCATTTCTCGATGACCAGCCGGCTACCGAAGAGCCTCACGCCCCCGTTGATGAACAGGTGCAGGAGATCTCAGTCGAGCCTCAACAAGAAGAGACACTTGAGACACAGCCGGACGAATCAACGATTTCCAACGCAGAATACGAGAAGATAGAAACAGCGCAATATGCTGATCAGATCGCTGAGGAACAGACCAACGCGGCTCCCGAACTACAGGCGGAACGGGTGATTGACGCCGAGCCCGCAGCAGAAGCGAAAACTGAAGCTTGGCCGGCCGCCGAGGAACCAAATTTTACCGCGACTAACGACATCGAAGATCTCTACAGCGAGAGCTTTGCTGAGACGGTCGAAATGCCGCACACGCTTGCTGAGCGGGCGGGGTTCTCGGATGTCTCGTCAGATGACGGCTTGATCGAGGCTCAGTTTACGGGGCCCGTGGCTGAAGAGGAAACCCACGAGCCTGTTCAACCAATTGCAGAAGACCAGGAAGCCCATGAGCCGACGGGGCCGGCGGCGGACGAGCAGATGTCCACTGAGGCAGCGAGCGAAGCCGTTGGTGCTGAAGTGCCACTGGAAAAAGCTTACGATGAGCAACCTCCGACTGAGTCTGAAACCGCCGCGCAGTCCACGGAGTCGACAAACGGCTACTCAACATGGTCCGAACCGCCCGCGGCCGACGATCAATCGGTAACATTCGAAGAGCGACCTCACGACGCCCCGACCGAACGGTTGACGCCGCCGAATGCTCCGACGGATGAGTACAATTTTGAATTTCGCAGCGAAGAGGCATTTTTTGAACCGGCGCCTGAGCCTTTGACAAGGTCGTTGGAAGCTCCGCCTTCCGGGAATTTGTCGACAAACGAGAGCGACGCTCATATTGGATCTGAGAGCCCGGATGTGCCGGCGGAGACATTTGCAGAAACAACGGCTGCGTCAACACCTTGGGAAACCGTCGCGGCGCCTTCTGACGGCGACATGAAGTTTGACGATCGCAACCTGCTCGAGATCCCGGGACAGCCGGATGGCAGCGATGAGCGAGCCGATTTGCATCCCGTACAAGGCCTCTCGATGGAAACTGTCGAGCATATTGCTCGTATAGTCGCGTCGGAAATGTCAGAGCAGATCATTCGCGAGATCGCGGAACGCGTCGTGCCGATGGTCGTTCAACAGACGCTGGCAAACAAGCGAGACGAATCGAATAACTAGCGAACAGAACATAAAACTCTTGCAGTGGCGGCTGGTTTTCACGAGAAGGCCGGCCGTTTTTGATTTTGTTGAGTAGGCTGTTAGCCTGTTTATTTACCGCGTTATTGCGAGACTTTTATCTATGGAACTAGCAAAGGCTTACGATCCCAGAGAAGCCGAACGATCACATTACCAGCGTTGGGAAGCCAATGGTTTTTTTGCGCCTGAGATCAATGAAGATCCCACGGCTGAGGCGTATTCGATCGTCATCCCGCCGCCAAATGTAACCGGCAGCCTACATATGGGCCACGCATTGCAGCACACGCTGATGGACGTGCTGACGCGTTGGAAACGAATGCAGGGCTATCGAACGCTGTTTCTCATTGGAGTCGATCACGCGGGAATTTCGACACAGTTGATGGTCACGCGGCAGCTCAAAAAAGACGAGCATAAAACGCCTCAGGACATCGGTCGCGAAGCCTTTACGACGCGCGTCTGGGCCTGGAAAGAACAATACGGCGGCGAGATCACGCGTCAGATCCGCCGCGAGGGCCTCTCGGTCGATTGGTCGCGTGAACGCTTTACGATGGACCCGCAGCTTTCGATCGCTGTGCGAAATGTTTTTGTGACGTTGTACAAAGAGGGCTGGATCTATCGCGGCACACGCATCGTGAATTGGTGTCCGCGAGACAAAACCGTTCTTTCCGACCTCGAGGTAAAGGACGAAAAGGCGAAAGACGGGAAGCTTTACTATCTTCGATACCCACTGTCAGTACCGCCCGCGGTAGCGGGTGGCTTAGTTCGACCTAAAGGCGGTGCTAAGAGTCCGTATGGCAATCTTCAGCCACCCGCTACCGCGGGCGGTTCTGACTATGTGACCGTAGCAACCACTCGTCCCGAGACGATGTTGGGCGATACGGCCGTAGCGGTCAATCCGAATGACGAGCGATATAAAAACCTTATTGGAAGGACCATCGCATTGCCGCTTACGGACCGCGAGATTCCGATCATTGCGGATGAATACGTCGAATCGGAGTTTGGCACGGGCGCCGTCAAGATAACGCCTGCGCACGACCCGAACGATTGGGAAATAGGCGAGCGGCACGGCCTCGAAAAGCTCGTCGTGATGAACGACGACGCGACGATGAACGCGGCGGCCGGCCCGGAGTTCGCGGGCCTTGATCGGTACGAAGCCCGAGAAAAAGTGATCGCGAAATTTGACGAGCTCGGCCTGCTCGAAAAGATCGAGGATTATGACGTGACGCTGCCGGTTTGCGAGCGTTGCAAGACGGTGATCGAGCCGATCTTGTCTGAGCAATGGTTCGCGAAAATGGAGCAGATGCGCGATCTTGCTCTCGGGCTGATGCGTGAAAAGGACCTGCCTCATTTCTTTCCGGAAGTGCCGCATAAAAAGGTCTATACCACGTGGCTTGAAAACCTTCGCGACTGGACCATCTCGCGTCAGCTCTGGTGGGGCCATCAGATACCTGCGTGGTATGACAACGATGGAAATGTCTACGTCGCTCGGACGGCCGACGAGGCATACGAACAAGCCGGCACGACCGACCTGACGCAAGATCCTGATGTGCTAGATACGTGGTTTTCATCGGCTCTTTGGCCGTTTTCGACCCTCGGCTGGACCGGCCAACAAGTCCAAAGTCCAAAGTCCAAAGTCCAAAGTGAGGAAGCCGGCCAATCTTTGACTTTGGACATTGGACCTTGGCCTTTGGACTTAAAGACCTTCTATCCAACCGATGTCCTCATTACCGGCCGTGACATTATTTTCCTGTGGGTGTCGCGGATGGTCATGACGGGTTTGAAATTTATCGGCGAGCGGCCGTTTGATGATGTTGTCATTACGGGCACCGTACTCGACAAGAATGGCCAGCGGATGTCGAAAACCAAGGGAAACGGCATCGATCCGCTCGACGTGTTTGAAAAGTACGGCGTTGATGCGACGCGGATGACACTGGCCGGGTCGGCGACCGGTGTTGATTTTGCCTGGCGTGATGAACGCGTCGAGTCGTTTCGAAATTTTGCCAACAAGATCTGGAACGCAACACGATTTTGTTTGATGAATTCTGACGGGGCTTCTGTTAGTTCTGAGTTCAAGCTTCAGCTTTCTTCCGACGCTGAAAATCAGCCAACTGAAGTTGGAACTCCAAGCCTCGCTGATCGATGGATCGTCTCGCGGCTTAAAAAGACCGCGAGGGCCGTCAATCACGCGCTTGAAACGTATCAATTTCACGAAGCTGTTCAATTGCTCTATCACTTTTTTTGGGACGACTTTTGCGATTGGTACATCGAGCTGAAGAAGGATGAAATCACGGCGGGCGACGCAGACGCGAGCAGTCGCATATTGTCAATTCTTGAACAGGCGCTGCGCATGCTGCATCCGTTTATGCCGTACCTGACTGAAGAGCTTTGGCAAAAGCTGCCCGGTGTTTCTAACGATCTGCACAACGCGGCATACAGAAAAGCCGATGTGACGATCATGCTCGCGGATTTTCCGATATGTGATGCCACGCTGATCGACGAGCAGGCCGAAGCCGAGATGTCGGCCGTCATCGAGCTGATCACAAAGGTTCGAAATATCCGTTCGGAAATGAATATCAAGCCGAGCGAAAAGGTCGCGGTTCATATTGCCGCTAACGCGGATTTCCAAAAAATATCTGC
>DASXPW010000176.1:0-3869 GCA_036493385.1 Pyrinomonadaceae bacterium | reverse complement strand
GCGATGTCCGTCCTGCCGTCGCCGTCGTAGTCGGCCGGTGCGGGATCGTCAGTGTCGAGTCCGAACTGGGTTGAGATCGATCCGCCCGCATTGAGCGAGACCCACCAATCCCATTTGCCGTTATCGTGCCGCACAAGCGCGAAATCGCTCTTGTTGTCGCCATCGAAATCGAGCGTCGCATGCTGCGGTATGACCTCGGAAACAGTGAAGTTGTCAACGCGCTCTGTGCCCGTGCTGGCTACCGTGCCGCCAGTAATAGCGGTTGTGGTCGTGTCTACCAATCTGATAAACACCGTTGCCTGATTATTCAAAGTCGTGACGCTTGAAAGATCGAGTGTCCTTGTGGAGACCGGCTTGTTCGTGGTTGCAGACCAGGCGTCATTTGTAACCTGGTAGGTGCTGTTTGGGCCGGTCGCATCCGTAAAGTTGGTCCCATCAGTACTGTACTGAACTTTGAAATCCCTCGGCCCGGTGTTGCTGCCGGTTTGGTCCCAAGTGATGCTGATATGGCTATCACCCGTAGTACTAAACGTGAACTGATAATAATCTCCGACCGCCCAACCGTTGGAGCTTAGCGACTTGGCCGATCCATTACCGGCTGGATTACTCCATACAGCCGCTGAGGATGCGTGAAAGCCGGTAAAGGACGATCCAGCCGTCTGTGCTCCGGAATCGGCTGTGGCCGAGCCCGCTGAGACCACAGGCGTCGACCCCGTGTTGCTCGTCGTTACACCTTCAAAGCCCCAGCCGTCCAATACGGACCCAGTGAGCGAGGACGGGACTTCTGACCTGACTTGTGCCGACGTTCGTTTGTATTCTGATACGTTCTGACCCAGCACCGCGACTGCAGAAAATAGCAACGCGGCAGTTAGGAAAACGTTGCCTGCGAATATTCGGTTCATAATCCTCCAATATGGTCGATCTGATATGGTAAGGCGATGCCGGAGGACAGCCGAAAGGGACGGACATCAAACTTCGATCTCAGCCGGGATAGAAGGGGACTGCCTCCGATCGCGGCAAGAATAACACAGGTGTCATTTTTCCAAAAAGCCCCGAGACGCCAAGTTAAAATGATCAAGAGTACGAGCGAACTTTGCAGATCGAAACGCTCTCTGCGAAGCCCGTCTATTTCATTTGTCCATCAACAAGTCGCCGGATGCCGAGTGGATTTGATTCTTTAAGTTCATCCGGTAACGACGCCTCGGGAAAATTCTGGTAGCAGATCAAACGACAAAAGCGGCGAATAGCGCGCGTGCCGACGGCGGTCGAGCGGCCGTCGGATGTCGCGGGATACGGTCCGCCGTGGACCATTGAAGGGCACACCTCGACACCGGTTGAGAATCCATTAAAGATCAGCCGCCCGACCTTATTTTCAAGAATGCGGACGAGGTCGGCGTACTCGGCGAGATCTTCGTCGGTGCCGTGTATCGAAGCGGTGAGCTGGCCTTCGAGCGATCGCGCGATCTTGAGCAATTCATCGTGTTCGTCGGCTTTGATAAGTAGCGTCGTCGGGCCAAAGATCTCTTCGTTCAGATCGGGCGTGTTCAGGTACTTGATCGCCGTCGTTTCAAAAACGGACGGATCGACCGAAAAGCCGGGCAGATCGCTCCTGCTATCTTCAGTCAACGTATTTATCTCAGAGCCACGGCGCTCGCTGCCGGTCGCGTAGCTTTTCTGGATGCCGGCGGTCAGCAAAGGCGCAGGCGAGCTTTGCTGCATCAGGTCTTTAAGCCTTGACGCAAATTCTGTTGTAGCACCATCCGCTGGAACAAAGACGAGTCCTGGCTTTGTGCAAAACTGCCCGGCGCCGTTTGTCACAGCCTGATGCAGGCCGGCGGCGACAGACTCGCCCCGCTCTTTGATCGCGTTGGGGAGAATGAATGTCGGGTTGACCGAGCTCATCTCGGCGTAAACGGGGATCGGCTCAGCCCGCGTTGCGGCGATATCCATCAGGGCACGGCCGCCGCGGCGCGAGCCGGTAAAGCCGACGGCCGTGATCGCCGGATGTTTGACGAGCGCTTGGCCGACCTCATAGCCACTTGAAAAGAGCAGACTGAACACGCCCTCGGGCATATTGCATTGGCGTGCGGCTTCCGCAATAGCGATGCCGACGAGTTCCGCAGTGCCGGGATGCGCGGTGTGAGCGTTAACGATGACGGGACAGCCGGCCGCAAGCGCCGATGCCGTGTCGCCGCCCGCGACCGAATATGCAAGCGGAAAATTGCTGGCGCAAAAAACGGCAACGGGGCCAAGCGGCCGCAGCATCGCGCGCAGGTCGGGTTTTGGCACCGGTTTGCGGTCGGGAATGGCGTGGTCGATGCTCGCGTCGACCCACGAGCCTTCATCCAGGAGGTCGGCAAACATGCGAAGCTGCATGCAGGTCCGCGCGCGTTCGCCCTGAAAACGTGTCGTCGGAAGAGCGGTCTCGAGCGACGCGCGCTGGAGAAGCGCGTCGCCCAGGGCCTCGATATTATCGGCGATCGCTCGCAGAAATTTTGCACGCTCGCGGTCCGGCAACCCGCCGTAAGGGATCCGCGCAGCGTCGGCCAGAGCGACGGCATGGTCAAGTTCACCAGGGGTTGCCGAGTGAAAGTCCGGCTCGACCGCTTGGCCGTTCGTCGGGTCAAAGGCGCGAAACGTGTTGGTAGTCCGTGTGCCGCGAGAGCGGCCGATGATCGATGTTCCTCTGAGACCAATATCCATATGCGTTCTTTTGCCGTCTGGGGAATATACTTTGATTTTCCCGCAAACCGGCAAAGACTGAAAGCGCTGCTGGGGAATATGCTCTCGTTTAGCGAACTCATTCGGGAGACTGTGATAGCCTCTCAGGCCGAACAATCCTGGTGAACATGGCGTAAAGAGGTTTCGGAGGACTGATATGTTTTGTCCAAACTGCGGCAAGGATAACTCGAACGAGCAGAAGTTCTGCGCGACGTGCGGCACCAATCTCGAGGCAGTAGCTCAGGCCCTGACGGGCCGCGAAGAAGACTTCTTCACCAGGATGGATACGGGCATCGACTATTTTGTCGCTCGGTACTCCGAACACGTCTTTAGAGACGCTCCACAGGGCATCGCCGAGCACAAAGTCGCCAAATCGTGGAAGCTGCTCGGACAGGCAGTAATTACAACGTTTGTTGACATGCTGCTGTTTACACTGATGTGGAACATGCTCCCGCTGAGATTCCTCATCCTGTGTATATCGACCCCGTTTCGTCTGCTTTCCGAGCGGGGGAACACGCCGCCTGAACGCGCCCTCCCAGAGCAAGATTATCGTCCGCCACAGCTCGCAGAAGGCCACGCCGGGCTATGGCTCGGTGAAACTCGCCCTAGTGTCACCGAAAATACAACAACGCATCTCGAAGAGGCCGCCACCTCTGACAAGACACGCACCGCAACGACCGACTGCCTCGGCCGCTAAGGCCCCTAACGCATGCCACTCGTTCTCTCCACCGAGCTACGAGCGTTAGGATGACCATAACATATGTGTTATCATTTGTCAAGCATTCTTTTCACGTCGAGTGAGATTTTTCGGGCACGGCTTGCGCGCGTCTGATAAAATAGCTGGCAATCTTTCTAAAACGATCCGATATCTATCTTTAAAGGGAGGTTTCTATGAACTCATTACAAGAACTGCTCGGCGACGAGCAGGGAAACGCGGCTGTCGATCAGATAGTCCAGTCGAGCGGCGCTGATCACACGGCTGTTAATTCGGTGATCCAGATGGCGCTGCCGATGCTAACGGGGGCACTTGCCAACAACGCCTCGTCGCCTGACGGCGCGAGCCGCTTAAACAACGCGTTGGACACAAATCACGACGGTAGCATTTTGGACAATCTAGGCGGACTTGCCTCGTCCGTTTTTGGCGGCCA
>DASXPW010000175.1:0-3366 GCA_036493385.1 Pyrinomonadaceae bacterium | reverse complement strand
TGGAGGAGCAGTTTCTGCGGATTCGGCAACATCCTTCGCTGCTTCGCCGGGCATTAGATTTACGGCCGCCTCGTGGTCGTCATTGGCGAACTTGTCGAAGCTGACCAGCAGTCTGACGCCGGGCGTGAAATAATCGGGCTTGATCTCAAGTGCCAACGGGGAATGCGTAAAGTAGCGCCTGTCGTTTATATGATCGACCACCGCCGACAACATCTCGACTTCGAGCTTGCGAAGGCCCGTTTCCGAATCGGTCGAGAATTTGTCCCACTGCATTTTTAGCTTGATGTTGTTGGGAACGAACTTACAGCCGGGCCTGTCTTCACGGACCTCAGAGTCGAGCAGGGCTTTCAGCTTTTCGATCAGCTCGCTCGTGGCCAGAGTGCTTGACGGTTTCCAGCCGCGACCGGTTAGCCGGTCAAAGATGTCGCCCACCTTTGTCAGCACGCCGCGGACAAGCCAATCGGGTGTAATGCCTTTTGAAGCAGGGACTTTCTCAACCATCAGGGTATGCGTTCACATTCTAATCAAAAGGAACGCCAAATAAAAGACTATTCGTCCGCAAGAGCGGCACATCTAAATACGTTCGGGACTATAGATGAGTTCCTTTGCCGTGACGCAAGAGGCGTGTCTTTTCCGAACAGTTGGCCCTATAATAACGTATTGAATAGGCGATGAAGGAGCTTTCGCTCAATAACTGCCGGCTTGACCGGCGGTACGACATTCTCGACCAGCTCGGACGCGGAAGCTATGCCGAGATCTATGTCGCGCGCGACGTTCTCGCCTCGCCGAAATCGCCGCATAATACGGTTGTCATCAAGGCCCTGAACGTCTTTTTGCAGGATGATCTCGATGACGAACTCGAACGCACGCTGGTCGAAAATTTTCAGAACGAGGCGATAGCGCTTGACCGAGTTCGCCACCCGAATATCATCAGCCGGCTCGGCCATGGGACCGCGCGAGACCTGAGCGGCACGACCTTTCACTACCTCGTGCTCGAGTACATGCCGGGCGGCGATCTGCAGCGGCTGTGCCGGGAGAAAAGTCTCACGGCCCGGCAAGCGCTCGGCTATATAGAGCAAGTCTGTGCCGGACTTCGCCACGCTCACGCTAAAGGCGTAATTCATCGCGACATCAAGCCGCATAATCTGCTTCTCAGCAAGGATTTGGAAACGGTCAAGATCGCCGATTTTGGTGTCGCCCGATTTAGCACCTCGCATTCGCCCATCACACGAGTGGGCACGAACATCTATGCACCGCCGGAACATAGCCCGCTGCTGGCCGGTCACACCGGTGATCTCGACTGCGGCGAACTGACCTTTGCGGCCGATATCTATTCGCTCGCCAAGTCGGCCTATTCACTTTTTACTTGCGAATCACCGCGCTTTTACGCGAATCACCCGATCGAAGCCCTTCCGGAACCTTGTCGAAATGAGCCGTGGGCCGAGGAATTTCTCCGCGTCATTCGGCGGGCCACGCAAAGCGATCCGGCCGCGAGACAGCAGACGGTCGATGAATTTTGGAGCGACCTCGGCCCCGTTCGCAAGATCATCGAGGACGCCGGACCGGAAACCGTCTTCAAGCGCAAAACGTCAGAGCTGCCGCAGTCGCACGTATCGCTCGGCTATACGCCGGTCGCGCCGAGCGAGGTTCGGTTCAACACATCTCGCGACCTGCATCTTCGCTATCCCGCGATCGCCGGCTCGCCGGTCGGTGTCGAGACCGTGGTCACGCGGGTCGTCCCAAATGCCTCGCCGGATGTGATCGACATTGCTGACTTTGAGCCGCCCGTTTCCGATCCGGTCAACGGCAACGGTCACGAGGTAGGTATGCCACCGCCCGAGCCGGTCCGAAAAACCCGTCGAATGCGGCGCATCGGCGTGTTCATGCTGTTGATCGTGTTGTTTGGCGGCGCTTTATACGGCATGGGTTTGTACATCCGAAGCACCAACGCCTGGGCCTCGATCCGAAACGGATTTCACACGCGAACGGCCACGGCCAATACCGACGTAAATTTGCGTGCTGAGCCAAATGGGACCAGCGACATCATTGGATACGTCACTCAAAACTCAAAGCTGCGTATTGTAAATTCTCAAAATAATTGGTATCAAGTTGATGTCATTCAGCAGGGACGCGACCGAACGGGCGGGCCTAACGCTACTCATGGCTGGCTGTATGGAAAGTTCCTGGATATCGACGATAACTGAGTCTTTGAGATCAGAAATGGAACGCGGATGTAGCGGACCTGACGAAAACGGCGCAAAGAATACCTCGCATTTTGATCCGCTTTACCCGTCGCGATCTGCGAGATCCTCGGTCTAAATTTGCTAACCTAAGAGGGAATAAGTTTGAGCGTTCTTGAAAAAGTAAGACGTTGGATCGATGGCGAAACGGCGGAGCTGGTGTTGGAAGAGGCCGCGCGAAACGCGCAGGTCAAGCCGCGCAGCGTCGCTGAAGAATTCATCGTCAAGATAGCCCGCGCGGTTGAGGAAGTCATGCAGCGCGAGATGGTCCCGCTACCGCAGGGCACAACCATCATTCCCACCGAATACGCGATCTTCTTGAGCGACGCCGACGACAAGGAGTGGCAGGGAATCAAGCGAAAAGGCCTTGAACAGGGCCTGTATCACATCCTCGCCGAGCGTGCGAAAGAGATCGCGGGCAAGAAAAAGCTTGAGACCAAGTCGTTCGTTCTTGAGCTGCGCGTCGACGGCACGCTCGAGAAGGGCGAGGTCCGCGTCCAGCACAGTTGGGAAGATTCGTCTGGAAATAAGACGGGCGTTCTTGTGCGGCCGAAAGGCGTGTCATCCGAGAATTTGAAATATCAACCGCCTCCGGGCGAAGAGCTGCCGAAGCCCGCTCCCGGTCCGCCGAACTTTACTGGGACAAACACTTCAACGGGAACGCAACCGCCGCCTACCAGTCCGCAGATCCGAACCGCCGAACCGATCCCGGCCGAAACGGGTGAGGAGATGACCAACGTCCGCGCGCGCGTCGCCGAGCTTTATAAACTCGAAATTTGGCGAAACGGGTTAAGGCAAAACGTCGTGCCGATCTATCAGAACCAGATCCTCATCGGCCGCGGATCCAAATCAAAACCCGTCGATATTGCACTTGCCGGAGACGCCGAGATCAGCCGCCGGCATGTGTCGATCACGACGGACGGCCGCGGCAATTATTCGGTCGTCAATGAGGGCCGTAATCCCGCGATGATCAATAACTACGAATTGCCACCCGGACAGTCGATCCAATGGGCGCCGGGCGTCAATCTCGTCGTTTGCAGCTACACCCTCAGAATTCAGCCGCGATGATTCAGTGTCAGTACCCGCACGTTAGTGAGGGCTCAGGTTTGGGCGCCGGCCCCCTCAC
>DASXPW010000174.1:0-3176 GCA_036493385.1 Pyrinomonadaceae bacterium | reverse complement strand
CCGATCAGACATCCATTCACGGACGTGCCGCTTGCCGCCAAGTATCATCATGAGCGGATCGACGGCCGCGGTTACCCCGAGGGGCTTTTCGACAAAGAGATCCCGTACATTGCAAAGATCGTAAATCTCGCGGATTCGTTTGACGCGATGACGACCGACCGGCCCTACAAACGGCGTCGAGCGGCATCGGATGTAATCAGCGATCTGACTCGAAATTCAGGGACGCAATTCGCGCCAGAGCTTGTGTCGGCATTTCTAAAGGGGCTGTTTCGCGAGCTGACCGGCGACACGAAAGACAAGCGCTTTCGTCGGCTGCTCGGCCGCGAATATATGGAGGCCGAAGGCATTGTTCCTGCGGTGCAGGATGCCCTCAATGGAACGGCACAGGCGCCGATCTCCATTGCTGCCGTCGAATCATCACTCAGTTAGCAGCCACTCTTCGCCTTCCTTCAGATCGCTGAAAACCTTACAGAATAACCCCCGGTTGGTTGAGACAAGTTCCCCGAACAGATTCTCTTCGTGATGATCGGGATGCCGGTCGACGAACGCGATCTTCACGCCCGCGAGCCCCATGAATGAACGCTCAGAGGCGCCCTTAAAAACATCGGAACGCGAGTCGACGGGCTCCGTCAGGTCCTCGTCGATGAGAAGCTTTCGCGCCTCATGCCGGGCACATTCGGCCGAGACTTCGGTCCAATATGCATTCGAGATCTCGTAGCTGTCCGCGTCGCCTTTGACGTAAGCGTAGAGGTACTGCGGCCGAACCTCAAACGTAATAAAGTACGGCTTCCCGCCGGAGAAAACTTCCATTCTTCTTATGGGTTCGGAGATTTATTCGCGAGAAGAAGGAGACGCTAGGTCAAGCGAATATATATAAGCATTAACATATGGCAACGACAAACGCAATACTATCGGCTTATAGTTGGTCGATGCGTCCGCCATCGACCAGGAGCATTGCCCCCTGCACGAATCGAGCCTTGTCCGAGGCGAGAAAAACTATTGCGTTGGCGATGTCCTCGGGCTTGCCGACGCGTGTTTTGTCGATCCATTCAACGCCGGATTTTACATTTGGGTTATTCCACAGCATCGGCGTGTCGATCGCGCCCGGCAGGATGGCGTTGACGCGGATGTTCTTGGGGCCGCCCTCAAGAGCGGAGGTTCGCGTTAGAGAGACCAAAGCTGCCTTTGCCGCGGCGTAGGGCGCGACCAGCGGACTCGTTTCTACCGCGTGAACACTGGAGATGTTTACGATCGCGCCGCCGTTTTTCATTTTGAGGAAAGCCTGTTTTGTGAAATAGAAGGCACCCAGCAGATCTACATGCAGCACCTTCGTCCAGTCATCGGCGCCAAGGTCGGTGATGGGCTTGAAAACCATCAGACCGGCGTTGTTGACAACGACATCCAGCCGGCCAAATTTGGCGATAGCAGCGTCGACAGTTTTCTCGACCGCCTTCTCGTCCGACACGTCGCACTGAGAAGCAAGGGCTTCGGGACCGCCGGCATCGCTGATCGCTTTTGCGGCCGCCTGAGCGCCGTCATTGTTGAGGTCGGCGATCACCGTGTGTGCGCCTTCTTTTGCAAACGCTTCTGCCGTCGCGCGGCCAATACCGCCGGCACCGCCGGTAACAATAGCCACCTTATTTTCGAATAACACCTTCCGCGCCCTCCCCAGGATCTGTAGGAGCCGTGTCGCGTTTGCCGTCACTGTCAAAATGCGGATGGTCGGCTCTTACCAGCTCGCCATCGTTATCGCTTGGCATAACGACCGGTACGCGCAGACAGACGCTCTGCGTTGGCAGCACATCGCTCCAATCACTGATCAATTTTTTGTATGCCTCACCAACCGGGCGGATCTTGCGGTCGAGGTCGTAGAGTCCAAGAGGATTGTCCCGCCCGTTGTCTTCTCTCAATGCGGTATCCCAGTCGACCTGATCGGTAAGCGAATACCAGGTGAAGCCGACCACAGGTATTCCGTCATTACGCACGCGGAGAACATTGGCCCATTCCTTCCAAAGCCAGAAGATTGCCTCGTCACCTTTCTCGCCTTCAGTCAAGTTCGTCTCAGTGTGCATAACGGGAATTCGGTACCGGTCATAGTACTGCCACGTTATCTCGGCGTAACCGAATATCTCACCTGACGGGCGAGTCGTCCCGTCCTCACACACGCGATGCTCGTTGGTTATGTAGTAATCGTTTCCCATGATGCAGTGGTGACGAAAGTTGTTATCGAGGAAGAAATGATACTCGTCCTTTGTCAAACCGTTATCGAAAAGGAACTCATACATCTCGGATTCGATCCGGCGTCCGTAATTTAGGTCAAGTGATAGAAACCGCTCGGCGTTCAGGACCTCGGCCGGCTTGATCGCGCGTGGATTCTCAGCATGAAAATATTCAGATGATTCGCTTTGGATAAAGATAGCATCGGGGCGAATATCGAGGATCTTTTTCATCGAGAGAACATTTGCCTTAACGATATGCTTGAGTGCCGTGACGAACGATCTGTCGTCGTTCAATTGTTCGTTCCACCAGCCGTAGCGCCCCGAGAAAAGAGCGCAAATGTACATCTCGTTGACGGGCGTGTAGAGTTGGACCCAGGGAAAGCGCTTCGCGAATGTCGATGTATAGTCCGAAAAAAGTTCGGGAAAATCCGGGTTCTGAAAATTTCCTATCCAGTCAGGTACGCCAAAATGACAAAGGTCCGCAATGACCGCAATATCGCGCCGTTTAAGATCGCTCATTGTCGCGTCGCTGAATGACCAATCAAATTTGTCAGGGCCGAGAAATGTGGAATATAGCGGCGGACCGAAACGAAGAAATTTGATCCCCATCTCGTCAACGAGGTCAAAGTCATCTCGCCATCTCTCGTAATGATGGCACTTTTTCATCTCATCAACTCGCCGGCCGTCGACTGTCGGGTAGCTGTTCTCGATACCCGTCGTAAACATGAAAGCAGGGGTCATACTAATGGTGGTGGGCCTTTGAGGGAGAACTCACATATTGCAGTTCGGGCTGATGCCCGTGCCCTTACTGACCGGGAGACGATCAGATTTTAGGCATGCGTCGCCTTTTGATACACAAGATCGGCTGCCGCTATGTCTTCAACCGCCGTGCCAAGCGATTTGAACAAGGTGACCTCCTCCTCAGTTTGGCGACCCGGTTTTTGCCCGAGAACGACT
>DASXPW010000173.1:0-12308 GCA_036493385.1 Pyrinomonadaceae bacterium | reverse complement strand
TAGCTTTTTGCCCTTCCGCCGAAACCGGCTACAAACCGCGATCCTCCGTGGGACACTTTTCTCAGATTTAGTCCGGATGTTCTCCAACTTTTCCACAGGCTATCAAGTTGTCAAAGAACTCGCGCGGTATGTGCAACGAACATACCGCAGTCCGATATGATTATATCATGGGTGTCAAGCTGAGCGAATATTAACAAGATGTTAATTCAGGTAAGCTTCGAGTTTCGATTGCGGGTTTGTTGTGCTTAAATCGGTCAAAGTCCAGTTTTACGGCTTGAGACATGAAAGAGCGCATTTTGATCGTCGAGGATGATCCGGACATTGCGGAGAGCCTGCAATACAACCTCCGGCGCGAAGGCTTTCGCATTGATCTAGCTGAAACCGGCGAGAAAGGATATCGCCTGGCGACCGACCCGCACTCTAAACCTTCATTGATCGTTTTGGACCTTATGCTGCCGGGAATGAGCGGCATGGACCTGTGTCGGCGGCTGCGAATTCAGCCGGCGACCGACAAAACGCCGATCATCATACTTACAGCCAAGGCGTCGGAAAGCGATAAGATCCATGGGCTTGAGCTTGGCGCCGACGACTACATGACAAAGCCGTTTTCTGTGAAGGAACTCTTGGCGCGCATCCGGGCGGTTCTCAGGCGGTCGGCGGACGTTAAACCATTGTACGATGACGGCAAGCTAGCCATCGATTTTGACGATATGCGGGTCATCTGTAATGGCGACGAAGTGAAGCTCACGCGAAAAGAATTTGCCCTCCTCGGAACGCTGGTAACTAATCGGAATCGCGTCTCCACACGGCAAAAGCTGCTGGACGACGTCTGGGGACACTCCTATTACGGTGATACCCGCACGCTCGACGTTCATGTGCGGCGTTTGAGACAAAAGTTAGGCGAATGTTCTGCGGTGATCGAGACGGTCGTCGGAGTCGGGTACCGATTCAACTCGGGTCAATGACAGGTAAACAAGCGCAATCGATTCAGGCCGCGGACTCTTCGCGGGCGCTGTTTCATGAAATGATCGGCAGCATGCGCGAGGGCGTCGTCATGGTTGATGTTACGTCTACGGTGACCGCATTTAACCCCGCTGCTCAAGTGATGTTTGGTGACACAGCCGTTAATGGACAGCGAAGCCTGTCCGATATCATCTCGGACGAGAAGATCCACGCTGCCTTTCGCGACGCTCTCGAATCGGGAATGAGATCGGAGCTGCAGACAGAGATCGTCGTCAAAAACGACAAGCGTGTTTACGACCTGCGCGTAGCGCCGCTGAGTTTTGCGGACAGTAAGAGCGCCATCGGCATCTTTTATGACATTACACGTCTGGAACGCCTCGAGCGCGTCCGGCAGGCGTTTCTATCAAACGTCTCTCACGAGCTTCGTACGCCGCTGACATCGATCCTCGCCTTCTGCGAAACGCTGGCCGACGGTGCTCTCGACGATCCACAGAATAACCGTCGATTTCTGGAGATCATTCGCCGCAACGCTGAAAGGATGCACCACCTGATCGACGACATCCTTGAGCTGTCATCGATCGAGGCAGGCAAAACGAAAATAAACCCAAAATACTTTTCACTGTCGCCGCTGGTGAACGACATCTGGGCGTCGCGTGCCGAAAAGTCACAGGGCCACGGTCTCGCATTCAAAAACGAAGTGCCGGCAGATGTTGTCATTTTTGCGGACCCGCGCCGCGTCGAACAAATACTGATAAACCTCATCGACAACGCGATCAAATTTAATATTCCAGGTGGCGAGGTTATCGTGTCTTATCAAAGAAGCGCGGGCCAGTATCACATCCAGGTTTCGGACACCGGCGAAGGGATGGCAGCGGAACATCTGCCTCGTATATTCGAACGTTTCTACCGGGCCGACGCCGCACGCTCGCGCGAGCTGGGCGGCACCGGGCTCGGCCTTGCTATCGTCAAACATTTATCACGACTTCATGGCGGCGAAGCACGAGTCTTCTCGACCGTTGGCACCGGCACGACCTTTATCATCGACCTTCCGGCCGAAGCTTGAGTTCCAAAAAATTAACGAACCTTTAACGTGACATTACCACCGGTTGTCACAGTCCGGGCTCCGTCCGTTTTAGTTCGCGCGCGATCGAATATCTCACGACCAAATTGTGAAACGTAGAAAGTTTTCGACGCGAATTTAACATTCATTTAACTCATGTTTCACGTCTACGTAACATCGCTCATATAACCTGCCATTTGAATCAATTAGTTTCGATCTGCACTCCAGTCAAGGCGGGATACCAGAGGGCTATCCACGAGTCGCGTGTTTTTCATTTCGAAGTTTATTTGAAGGAGAGTTTATGAAGCGGAATTTTATTAGAAGCATTTTGGCCATGCTTTTCCTTACATTTTTGTTGTCACTGGCTGCGTTCGGCCAGTCGGACAAGGGTCAGATATCCGGTTTGGTGACTGACGCTAACGGGGCCGTCGTACCCGGGGCGGCCGTCACGGTCACAAACCAGAAAACAGGACAGTTACGGATCGTTACGACCAATGAAGATGGCGCGTTCACGGCTGCGAATCTTGCGCCCTCGACTTATACGATCGAAGTAAACGCAAACAATTTCTCAACCGTAAAGAAAACTGATATCGACGTCTTGGTCGGCCAGCAGATGAATCTTGAATTCAAGCTACCGGCACAGGGCGTGAGTGCAACCGTCGATGTGGTATCCGGCGACGAGGTGGTTGTAAATACGGCATCGGCCGCGCTGAGCGCGAATGTTAATACTCGTGAGGTGGAAGAGTTGCCGCTCAATGGTCGCCAGCTCTCGCAGCTTGCACTGCAGGCCCCCGGAGCACAAAACTCAGGCTCCGGCACCTTCGTCGATCTCCGCTTTAACGGCCGAGCCAATGAGCAAAATGCCGTCCGCTACGACGGCATCGAAGGCGGTGCGATCATCAGCTCCTCACCCGGCGACCTTGACGGCGAATCGCCGACGCCATTCCGCCTGCAATCGAGCCTCGAGAACGTGCAGGAGTTTCGCGTCGATTCCAGCAACTTCCCGGCAGAGCTCGGCACCGGTACCGGCGGCCAGATCAGTGTTATCACCAAATCGGGCGGAAATCAGTTCCACGGCTCCGCGTTCGAGTTTCTTCGTCGCGATGCCCTCGACGCCGCAAACTTTTTTGACAATGCGGGCGGCCTTTCAAAAAGCAAGCTGCAGCTTGACCAGTTCGGCGGCTCGGTGGGCGGCCCGATCATTAAGGACAAGCTGTTCTTTTTCGGAAGTTTTGAGAAATATCGCGGACGCTTCGGACTTAATCTCCTCCAGGCCGCTCCGGCATTGAGCCTTTCGCAGCCGGGTGCGGTCGTGCCGGGAACCTCGACGCCGGTCAATCCTGCTATCCAGCCGTACATCGCGGCATTCAGGGCCCCAGGCGCGGTCACGCTTGCGGGTGGTGTCAGCACCGCCGGGTTTGAGACGGTTCAGCTTCAGGAGCTCGAACAGACCGACGAAACGTCGTTTGCGGCACGCTTCGACTGGCAACTCAACCAACAGAACAAGGTCTACATTCGGTTCTTCCGTGATCAGGGTACGGATATCACGCCTAACGGTGTCTCAGGTGCATCGATCCGTATCGACGACATTCCACAAAACGGCATCGCCGACTGGCAGAGCATTTTGAGGAAGGATGGATCGCTCATTAACGACTTCAAATTTGGATACAACAGCGCGCTTTCCCGGATCACGGGTCATGCACCCATCATCAATGGCCTTGATCTCAGCGCAATATCACTCAACATCGGTGGCAGCGTCGCCGTTTCAGGTATCGCCGGACAGGGCGCGCCCTCGGGCATCTCGATCCCCGGCGGTCTGATCCGCGCTAACAGCGCGCAGAATGGACGCGGTGAGCCATACACTCCGTACTCGCTCAGCTACATCGATAGCCTGTCCTGGATCAAGGGCAATCACAATGTTAAGTTGGGCGGCGAGTTTCGTCAGGTTCGTCTTTACACCGACCGTCTCGGCGGCACGACCTATACTTTCAGCAGCCTTGCAAATTTCCTTGCGGGTACACTGCAATCGGTTCAGTATCTTGGCGATGTGAGTGGCCCCAGCCCGTTCACCAATGGCCCGGGCGGCATCAGGCTCGAAAAATCGAATTACTATATCGCCTACGGGCAGGATGAATGGAAGATCCGTCCAGGCCTTACATTTAACTATGGCTTGCGGTACGAGTACTACAGCCCGCTGCACGAGGCTCATGACCAGCAGGTACTCTTTAATACCGACACGGGCACGTTGAAAGACCCAAGCGAAAATGCGTATAAATCGTCCAAGAACAATTTTGGGCCGCGTGTTGCTCTCACATGGGCGCCTAACGTCGGAGGAAACGGATTTTTTGCAGGCGGCAGAACGGTGGTACGGGGTGGCTTCGGCATCTATTATGGGCCAGGCCAGGTTGAGGACCAGATCCAGCCCGTTGATAGCGATCGCCCAACATCGACCATTACGAGTTCGACGATCTTCAACGGCACGCAGCTTTTCTCCTTTCCTTCTCCGATCGCAGCGAATTCGACGACCATCAGAGATTTCTTCAACTCGAATCCGAATAACCGCAGCTATCAGCCGCGAGCTTATTCAAACGCCTATGAGGTGCCTGAACGGATCTATCAGTATTCCTTCTCATGGCAGCAGGTGTTGCCCTATAAATTGACTTCGACCGTCGCATATGTCGGCTCGCAGGGGCGCAACCTTTTTCTTCGCAGTGTTGCCAACCAGTTTCTGCCGGGGCAGACCACCATTCTCGATGGCACACCAATGCCGGATACTTTTGGCGTTGTGAACCGAACGGACGCCAGCGGCCGTGTCATTGCCGTCAATCAGATCCGCCAGTTCAGTATCGTCAGTGGGACCTCGACCGTTCAGAATCCATATGCCGAAGTTGACTACAAGACATCGGGCGGACGCGACAGCTATAACGCTCTTCAGGTCTCGCTACAGCGGAGCCTCAGCACGGGTTTAACGATGAACGCCCAGTACACATTTGCCAGCAGCAAGGGAACGAGTGCAGGTTCCAACGAAGCCCGCACTTCGGGCCAGCTCGAAAATTTCGAGGCTGACTTTGGACGCAATAACTTCGACGTTCGGCACAACTTCAACCTCAGCGCTTTATACGAGCTTCCGATAGGCAAAGGCCGACGTTGGGACGTAGGCAAAGTCGGAAATGCACTGATCGGAGGCTGGCAGCTTGGCGGTATTCTCAATGCGAGAAGTGGTGTTCCAGTCGAGGTGCTGATCGTGCGGCCGGACGTTGTGATCCAATGTCAGCTTGCGGCCGGATGCCCCAACGGCTCGGGCGGGACCTTTGCAAATGGCTTTACGGCCCAACTGCCGACGCTGAACGGGGCCTTCCCGAAATTGCCGCAGGGCTTTATCGCCGTGATCAATACGCCGGGCGGCGGCGCTTCGCGTAACAATCGTCGGCCCGATCTGATCGCCGGAGCGAATCCATTCGCGGACAGTGACCGTCAGTTCATCAATCCGGCGGCATTTGCGGCCCCGGCAGCGGGACAATTCGGCGATCTGAGCCGTAATCAGTTCTCGGGTCCTAGTTTCAAACAGTTAGACATTACCCTATCGAAACGGTTTCGATTTACGGAGACGATGAATTTCGAGTTTCGTGTTGAATTCTTTAACATCCTGAATATAGCGAACTTCGCCAACCCCGGGACGACGCTTAATCTGGCTCTTCCGACGCTGAGCTATAACAGTGCGAGCGACTCCTATACCGCATCGTCGGGTGCCAATGTCCTTCAACCGGACCAGGCTTATACACAAGGAGGTGCTGGAACGACGTTCGGTCTTCTGACGTCAACCGTCAACCGCACAGTCGGATTAGGCGCCAACCGTCAGATCCAGTTCGGTTTTAGATTTAACTTTTAATTAAGCCGACAGGTCTTCTGTGGCTGGTTGCCGGGCCGAAGAGAGTATGCGGGTCGTCTCAATACTGTCTATTAATGCTGCCGCAAGGAGGTCAGTCTGCAACGGAGGCGTCGGCCACGCGGGTTAGCGCGCGGAGGACCTTTTGTTGTTGGGGGGTAAGGGTGAAGGTGTAAGCGCCGAGGTGGAACGTTGCGCCGGCGGCCGAGGCGAGCGCGGCGAGGTCCGACGGGGTGATCTCAAAATTGAGATATTCCATATCGTCGCGCGGGCGCGGCGAGTAACGGGCGTCGCCGATGTCGATAGTGCGTCCGCCTGCAAGCTCGATGGTGAGTTTGTGGTTATCGGCA
Source organism: Pyrinomonadaceae bacterium (assembly GCA_036493385.1). Lineage (GTDB taxonomy): Bacteria > Acidobacteriota > Blastocatellia > Pyrinomonadales > Pyrinomonadaceae > OLB17. The sequence goes on along the minus strand of DASXPW010000173.1, from coordinate 6,049 downwards.
AAGCGCGGCTTGCGGGTCTTACACCAGAAGGTAAATAAAAGCCGAGCGGGCGCGGCGGTGAGCGTCGATCCCGGATAAAAGAATCCAGAGGCCATGTTCATCGCCTCGATGCCTGCGCGGTCGGTCTCATGGTAGGCAAAATTTTCGGTCACCGCCATCAGCTTTGACGAATTCCCGGATGGGTCGAACGTATCGGTGATCGACTTTTCAATGCCGAGGGAGCGGATCTGGCGATTGATAGCGTCGTTGGATTTGCCTTGCCCGAAGGCGGAGAGCGCAAGCAGAAAGATCGTAGCGGCAGGTATTAATAGTTTGAGCATATTGATCGGGTTTTGGAGTGTTTCAAGGACGAAAAAGAGATTTCATGCAAAGCTCGCGAAGGAAGCAAAGAAAGATCTTTCTCTCCGGCTCTTTGTGACTACTTTGAGAATGTTGATCTTTTAAACACAAAGAACACGGAGGGAAGACACAAAGTTCACCGAGAAAGCTGTGAGAGAACCACCCTGAATTCGTGCCAAGAGATCTTAAGCCGATGTTTCGCCGGCGGCGGCTTTTGTGTCGGCCGGTTTTGCGTTGGGCGAGATCACGTAGAGAATGCGCGTGCAGCTTTCGCAGGTGATGATCTGCACGGCGCGTCGGACCTCGACCTGCATCTGCGGCCTGAGGGCCATAAAGCATGCGCTGCATGAGCCGTTAACGACCTCGGCAACGGCGATGCCGTCGCGGCTGCGCTGGGCGAGCCGATTATAGACAGCGGCAAGATTGGATGGCAGCGTCGTGAAAACCGCTTCACGGCGTTTCTCGGCCTCGGCCAGTTCGCCGCGGTCCTTTTCAAGCGACGTATCAAACTCAGCCACAGCAGCTTCGCGTTTCGAGTCGAGCGTGTTGATCTCGTCGGCGCGGTCGGCGATCTCTTTTTCGACCTCTTCGATAGCGGTCATTTTTTCGAGCACGGTCGTTTCAAACCCGCCGATCTGTTTTTGCAGAGCGTCGGTCTCGCGCATCGCCGTCTCATACTCTTTTTGATTTTGGGCGTGTTTGAGATTTCGATCGGCGCGTTCGAGGTAGGTTTTGTTTTCGGCTATCTGGCGTTCGAGGTCGGCCCGTTCAGCGTGGAGGCTGTCGCGACGCTCCTGTATCTCGCGGATAGAAAAGGCGTGCTTTTCAAACTCATGTTCGAGGTCAGCACGCCTTTTTTCAGCCGTATCAAGTGATTGTTTCAACCGCCTGATATTGGTGTCCGTAATTTGTAGATCGATCAGCTTCTCAAGTTCTGCTTTCACCGTGGCAAAAATCTCCCGCCCGGCTTGGCGGCCAGGCAAATATTCATTTTACCGCATCTGCAAGAGAAAAAGAAATGCCGCGTCCGGCCGCATCCAAATCCGCGAACGGAAAGAGTCAGGTTTAACACAAAGCTCACAGAGGTCGCACTCCCACCACCCAGTCACCGGAAGCCGGTGCCCCACCCCTCCTCTGGCAGGAGGCGAGCTATAAGGCCTTAGCGGCCAAGAAGGATAGCGAAGTGGCGCATCAGCTCGATCGCCTCGAGCCGCGTCGGGCGGTCATCGCGGCCGAGGACAAACCATTCGGGATGATCAGTTGTTTTGCGAAGGTGCAGCTCGACCTCGGCTTCCTTTTTACCGAAATGCGAGATACGGGCGGCGGCCAGGGCCTGACCCCGCATAAAACCGTCGCTCGGGCTCCGCGTCCAACCGGCCTCCAGCGTCAGACATCTCACACCGTGACGCAGACGGACCAGGGAGCCGACCATATTTGCACGGCCGAGGCGAAAGCTGTGCGGGTCTTCGCGTTCGACAGCGACTGCGTAACTTCGGCGATTGGCCTCGCCGGCAAGCTGGATCATCGCGTCGAAAAGCCACTTGACACCTTGCTCACGGACCTGGTCATTGCCGGCCTTTAGCGAGATGTAATCGGCGACGGCCCGGTCGCCGCCGGCACGCAGATTGGCGACGGATTCGGCAAGAAATTGGGCCCAGACCTCGTCGCTCTCGTTCACGGGTCGAGCATAGAGCGCGGCGAGAGCAAATGCAATTTCGTGCTATCATTTTGATTATTGCGATCGGAATTTTTGCTTACGGCCACGGGCCTCATGTCGTTTTATGAGAAGTATTGTTTTTACGCTGTGTCTGGGTCTCGCCGTTACGAACGCCGTTTCGCAAACCACAAAAAAGCCCGCCTTACCCAACAAAACTTCGACTGCAACGAAAAAAGCTCGGGCCGGAAAATCGACTGCGACGAAAAAGCCTGTTTCACCGAGCTCAAAGACGGTCAGTAAAACTCCCGCTTCTGAAAAGACGAAACCACCGGTAAAGACCACGGCGACACCGAAACAAAAAGCCGCAGGTACCACGACGGCGAAATCAAAAAGCAAACCGGCCGTGAAAGCCGCTGCTACGGCTAAGAGATCCAAACCGTCTGCGAAGCCGGCAAAGCCCGACGCGGCGGTGGCTGACGATAAGGCCGATTTTGCAAAGGCCTCAGATCTCACGGACGCAAATGAAAAGATCGAAGCGTTGAAAAAGTTCATTGCGACGTTTCCTAATTCCACACTACTTTTACAGGCCGGTGCGCTGTTGAGCGCGACCGCGTCTGCGGCCGGCGAGGAACGCGTCGCTGCCAACGATACGCCGGCGGCGATCACGCTTTATAAGCTCGCGATCGACTCGGCGCCAAAGCCGGTGCCCGACAAGCTCTTTAGCGAATCGCTCTCAAAGATCGCCGCGACGCTCTATTGGCGCGGGAGCCGTGCCGATGCACTTGATCTTGCGAAATTACTCGAGGCAAAGGTTGCCGACAATGCCGATCAGCTCGCGGGAATGGCGATGTTTCACGCGGGCATCGAGGACGGCGACGGCGCCGTTCGTGTGGCCGAAGCTGCGGCCAAGATTGGGCCCACATCCACGAAAGCGTTCCAGACGCTCGGGCTTGCATATCGAGTAAATTTCCAGCTCGATGAGTCGGCCGCTGCGTATGCAAAGGCGGTCGAGCTTGATCCCTCAACGGCAAATAAACGGAGCCTTGCCGAGATCAAACGTGCGCTCGGGAAATCTGATGAGGCGGTCGCTATCTTTCGCGATCTTGTAACGAACGACCCGGCGGACACAGTGGCGCGAAGCGGCCTGGTACTTTCGCTGTTTGACGAGGGTAAAAAGGATGAGGCTGAAACCGAGCTTGCAAAGGCCATTGAGCAAGACCCGCGAAACGTGATGCTGATGGGCGGCGCGGCCTATTGGTACGCCGCAAACAAAAATGCCGATAAGGCCGTCGATCTTGCCCAGCGGGCGATCGCCGTCGAGCCGCGTTACGTCTGGTCTTATATCGCGCTCGGTCGCGGGCTGATGTTACAAAATAAACCGCTCGAGGCCGAAGAGGCGCTCCTGCGGGCAAAGCAGTACGGCAATTTCCCGACGCTCGAGTACGCCTTGGCGTCGGCGCGCTGCACGGCGGGGTTTTATCGCGAGGCAGCCGAAGCGCTCGAAAAGGATTTTACGATCGCCGATGACACGATCGAGACGCGGATAGGGCAGCGCGTTGGGCGAAAGGACACTAGCTTTGCGGGCGTTCTGGCCGACGAGCGGCGAGCGAGCATCCTGGAACCGGCGGTGGCGGACGATGCCGAAACCGCCGCGCGGTTAAAGTCGCTGCTGGCGCTCAACGCGGCCGTCGCGAGCGACAAGCCCGATGAAGCAGCGGCGATAAAGGCGGCAGATGCATTTGTCGGCGGGGACGACAAATTTAAGCTGCATCGCGAGCTTTATGCAGCGTCGGTCCTGCTTGATAAAAAGATCGCTGCTCAGAAGGCATTCGAGTTCGCCAACGCCGCGATCGGCGGCGCCGACGCCGCACTCGATGTGCCTAACGCGGGAGCAGCCGTGATGGCAAGCGAGCTGTACGACAGCCGTCAGATCGCGCTGGCGCGAAACGAGCTTGTAAAGGTGCCGGACGTTCCGCGACAGATGCTTTCGGCGATACTTCGCGGGCGTGTCGAAGAACTGGTCGGCTGGGCACTGCTGCAGCAGGATAAAGCCAGCGAGGCCGATATCCATTTCCGGCGCGCGATAAGCATTTATCCCGACACAAGCGCCTGGTGGCGCTCGGCAATGTGGCGTCTCGGCTCGGCTCTGCAGGCCGAAAACAAAGATCAGGAAGCACTCGACGCATATATAAAAAGTTACTCGATAGACAAACCAAGTCTCGAGCGTTACACCGTCGTCGAGGCTCTATATAAGAAAATAAATGGCTCGAACGAAGGGCTCGAAGCAAAGGTCGGCCGCAGCCCGATCGCCAGTGTCCCGACGCAGGAAGTAGCAAAGAACATCGAGACCTCGGATCAAACGAATGCCGCTCTGCCCGCGGCAACTCCGTCACCGACGCCGATCGCGGAGGCGGCGCCCACGCCGACACCGTCACCGACTGTTTCGGCTAAGGCTGCCGCTCCGGCTATAACCGAGCCGGCTCCAGCCGCGACCCCGAACCCGTCTCCTGAACCGACGCCGGTTTTTACTCCCTTGGCCGAAGCGACGCCGACGCCGAGTCCGAGTCCATCTCCGCAGGCAACTCCGTCACCGACGCCGGCGGTTGTCGCTGAAGTGGCACCGACCGCGACACCACAATCAATAGAATTGCCTGTCTCCGCAAAGACCGAGCCATCACCTGATGCGACTGCTGCCCCAACTACAGATATAAAGCCCGAACCGACCGCGCCGGCAACTCCCGATCCGACACCGATCGCCACACCGGATCAAACGCCATCCGCGACGCCTCAACCGACGCCGAGTTCGACGCCTGAATCGACGCCAGTCCCGACCCCTGCTCCGTCGCTATCTCCGGCAGAGTCGCAGCTGGGAAGCAAGACTGACGCACCTGTCAAAACAGACGATCAGCCTAAGTCAGAGCCGGTGGCAGAACCAACCCCGACGCCGACCGTCACCACAACGCCGTCCGAAAGCTCTGTCGCCAAGGTCGTCATCTCGCCTGGGCCGACGCCTACATCTTTGAGCGCGCTGATAGGTGAGCGAGCTCGAATTTCGAATACGGTTTCGACGCCGAGCCCGGGCGAGGTCAAACCTAAATCCCTTTTTGAGCCGATCGTGATAACCGTTCCGAAACACGACACCTCTACCGATGCGGGAGGAGTGTCAAGCTCGACAGACGGCCGTTCGCGCATTGTCGCGGGCCAGCCGGTGACGTCGGTCGACATCCCGCCATGCACGATCAGGGTTAGCCAGGAAAAGGTATCGCTGCTGAGCGGCGGCGGCATCGCCTCGGTCCTCCTCGGTGTCGATGAGCCAAGTGACCTCTCGGCGATTCGCGCAGTCTCGTCGAGCCCGGATGATATTTCCGTCGAGCTTGATCCGGACATGAAAGCGGTCCAGGGGCGACAGCTCTATTTGATCCGCTCTCTGACTGAGAAAACAGGCATGTTTCAAGTGACGTTTCAGTTGCCGTGCGGTCGAAAAGGAATTTCGGTCACTGTTCGCTGAGGCGATGAACGCGATGCGACCGGTGCGTCGACGGCGACTGCTCGATCGAGGCAACGGCTAACGCGACAAGCAGAAGAAATACGAATCCATTAGCAGGCGTTCGCAGTGGGAAGTCGAAGAAGCTGTGGATCAGTATGCCAAAACATCCCGCGAGCGCGCCGATAGCGGACCCTCGCCGAAGGTCGTCGGTGCTCGAACGGATCGTCTCGAAACTCCTCCGAAACAATAGAAAAATAAAGGCCGCGACGCAAGCCAGACCGATCAACCCGGCATCGACTAGGATCTGAAGATAGTCGTTATGAGCTTGCTCTAGGCGGAGCGTTCCATTCGCAAGATCGTATCGAGTGTAGGCGGCGCCAAAAGCGTTGAGACCGGCACCGATGATCGGATGATCGAGAAAGATCTTCCATCCGGTCTGCCAAAACTGAAGCCGCCCGCTTGTAAAATCGCCCGCGCCTGGATCGATGCCCGCACTTCTAAGCAGTGGATCGGCGCCACCGAGATACAGCGTCAGGCCGACCGTTAGTAGAAAGAATGCCGCGCCG
>DASXPW010000172.1:0-7199 GCA_036493385.1 Pyrinomonadaceae bacterium | reverse complement strand
CGAGCAATTGTTCAGCGGACCCGCCGTCGAGGTCCTGGCCCGTGACAAATCGCTCGGTGATCTCGATTATGAGGCTGGACACTTAAAATTCTCCCGATTCGGCGATCTCGACTGCCCGCAGCAACGCCTTTGCCTTGTTTACCGTCTCCTCATATTCGAGCGAGGTGACCGAATCAGCGACAATGCCGGCGCCGGCCTGGACGTGCGCGACGCCGTCTTTTAGCACCAGCGTCCGGATCGCTATGCAGGTGTCCATGTTTCCCGAATAGTCAAAATAGCCGACCGCGCCAGCGTAAATGCCTCGGTCGTCAGGTTCCAGCTCGCGAATTATCTCCACCGACCTCACCTTTGGCGCTCCAGAAACGGTGCCGGCAGGGAAGCATGCGGCCAATGCGTCAAACCGATCACAGTCAGGTCGCAGCGTTGATGAGAGAGCGCTAACCAAATGCTGCACGTGCGAATATTTTTCAACCTGCATCAACTGGTCGACCTTAACGGTGCCAAATTCGGATACGCGGCCGAGATCGTTGCGGCCGAGATCGACGAGCATCACGTGCTCGGCAACCTCCTTTTTATCGGACCGCATTTCGTCAGCGAGCCGCTCATCTTCCGCAGATGTCTTTCCTCGCGGACGCGTCCCCGCGATCGGCCGATATTCCAGACGGCTGCCGGTACAGCGGACCAGCATTTCGGGCGAGGCGCCGATCACAGACCTGTCATCGAAACGCAGTAGAAACATGTAAGGTGACGGATTCGTCGAGCGCAATGCGCGATAGATCGACACATCAGACGCATCGGTGGCGCGTGAAAAACGCTGCGACAAAACCACCTGGTAACAGTCGCCGGCATAGATATGCTCCTTTGCCGCGGCGACTGCGTTCTCAAATTGTTGTCGCTCGAAATTGGAGCGTGTCTGGGCAGACGACGGTCGCGGTGTGCCGGACCGTCTTGGAAAGAGGGCGGTCTCGAGCTTTTCGCGGATGCGCGCGTTTCGGGAGCGTGCGGCTTCAAGAGCTACGTCCCGATCCGTATTCTCAAACACAAGCGAGATTATCTTTACGACCTGCTTGGCATGGTCGAATGCGACGATCGACCGAAAGAACATGAACGCAGCCTGAACGTCTGCATCAGGACGCTTAAGTTTTAGTGTCGGCTCAAACCACTCCACGCAAGAGAAATCGAAAAAGCCGATCGCTCCGCCCACGAAGCTTGGCAGGTCGGCGGGCCGCTCGGCCGCAATAGCCGTAAAGTGGCCGCGAAGATATTCAAACGCAGGTTGTTCGATCGTGTGAACTCCGAGTTCATCGCTAACGACGGTCCGATCACAATTGCCGCGAACGACCATTTCTGGCTCGGCACCAATGAAAGAATATCTAGCCAGCGTCTCGCCGCCCTCGACAGATTCGAGCAGAAAGCAGTTTTGCTGATCGGCCGACAGGGCCAAAAACACGCCGAGCGGCGTCAGCAGGTCCGCCGGCATCGTCTCGATGATCGGCGTGACCCTGATATGAGCGTTTTCGGTTTTAGTACTTGTGTCCACTTTTATGAAAAACAAAACGCCGCCCAAACGAGTCTGAGCGGCGCCTTCTGGTTTTATTTCGCTGTACCGGCTAGATAGCCAATAACGTGGAATAAACCTGATCAGGCGACGCCGGGCGCCACCACCAAACCTTCAGGTTCATTCCGCGAAAATTCATCTCTCGCATTTGTATCAGAAAAGACCTATTGCTGTCAATTTCCAATGATTTTGCCTGAGGTCACATCTTTTCCGGCACCTCGATCCCGAGCGTTGCAAGAGCAGAGGTCAAGGCTCGTCGCGACATATCGGCGACGGTAACTAGGACTGCGCGTTTGAGGTCGTCCGTCTCCGAGATTATCTTGTGATTGCGGTAAAAGAGGTTAAATGCCTTTGCGAGATTGAACGTATATTTTGCTAGTACGGCCGGCTCAGTTGCAGCTGCCGCCTGCTGGATCGTTTCCTGCAGCCTCGCGGCCAGGACCGCCATTGACCAGATGTCGTCGCCGATCTCGCCTGACAACACGCTGCTGACCGCCGCTTGATCACTAAGCCTTGAAACGCATGCGTCAACCGTCTCACCCTGCTGTTCGAGCTTTCGAAAGATCGAGTTTGCCCGGACCGCCGAGTACTGACAGAAAGCCCCAGTCTCGCCGTCGAAAGATAGAGCCTCCTTAAAGTCGAAAACGATGACCGTGGTCCGGGTAAATTTCAGTAGGAAATAACGCAGGGCACCGACGGCTATCTGCCTTGCGATCTGCTTCTTTTCGTCTTCAGGAGCGTCAGGATGGCGGCTTTCCACCTCCGCCAGGGCGTTTGACTCGAGACGGTCGATCAGGTCGTCGGCCTTTACGCCAAGGCCCTTTCGGCCGCTCATTTCGATAAACGGCTTTTCCCGGTCGCTGTCAGAGAGCGCGAAACCGAGCTCTTCAGCGGCGGCAGGTGAGAGGGCAACCATTTCGTACGAGAGGTGAACGCTCGCACGCTCGCCCTTTTCGGGCGATATCGCCGCAACACCTTTTTTTACTATCTCTTGCGGGTACGATTGCCGCGAGTCAATGACGTTATAGATCGTCTCGCCGTGCCCGAATTCAAATGTATGCTTTACATTCTGGGCTGGGTCCGACGTGGTCATCCACGCGATCCCGCCGTCCGGATATTCGTGAAACGGGCGGTAGAAAAAGTCCATGCCAAGGATGCCCAGCTTCCACATCTGGTAGGCGATGTCCTTGCCCGTGTACGTCACTGTGCCGTTTGACCTTACCAGGATCTTATCGGCGTCGTGCTCGTCCGACCCCTCGTGCGACTCGAACGGCATGACCCAGCATCCGGCAAGCTTGCCTTCGGACTCATATCGAATTACACCCAGGCTTTTCATCTGCTCAAACGCCTTGTCCCAAAAATGGAGGTGCAGTATCTCGGACTCACGGGGCAAGAGGTCATACTCGATGGATAACCGCTCCATTGTTTTGAGTATCTGCTCGACGTTCCGGGTCGCGATATGATCGGCCAGCTCGGCGGTAGGATTATTTCCTGCCTCGATCTGGTGGAGGACCTCGGTCCTCTTTTGTTTCAGCTTCTCATTCGCCTCGTAAGCCTTGCCGACCTTTGTATAAAGGTCCCAACAATAGTAGTCAAAGCCGATACCAAATTCTTCAAGTTCTACATCAAGTTTATGTATGGCATCTAAGTCTTTATTCTCTAAATAAATAAAGCCCACAACTACATCTGCTACCTGAACTCCTGTATTGTCGATATAGTTCTGAACTTCGACCCGCTTTCCCGTTGCTTTTAGGATCCGTTGAAAGGTGTCGCCCAAGACCGAGTTGCGGACGTGTCCAACATGTGCAGCCTTGTTCGGATTGACCGAAGTGTGCTCGACGCAGACCTTGGGAGCAGAAGAGGTCGGGTCCGGCTCGACCGGGCAGGCCGTCGCGTTTTCACTCAAAAATGCACCACGGTCCAGAAAAATATTGAGATAACCGGCACCTGCAACCTCGATTCCTGCGACCGCCGGCAGGCTTAAAAGCTCCGTTTTGAGAAATTCTGCGATCTCCCGCGGATTTCGCTTCTCGCCCGTCGCCTGTTTGATCCGTTTTGTAAGCTCAAACGCCACCGGAAAAGCCAGATCGCCCAGCTCGGTCTTTGGCGGGATTTCGAGAGCGATCTGATCCAGCTCAACCGCGAGCTTTTCCACAGCGGCCTGTCGAACTTTGTCCAGCAAGAGTCTTTGAATTTCGAGAATTGTCATGAAGTCGTGCTGCCTAAGTCTAAGAATAAAGCGTGATTATATGGGTCTGGGAGGTTTAATAGCAAAATAACGACCGCAAAATCAGCTCGAAACCGCTATCCCGCTAAAACATGAAACGCATGAAACACATGAAACACCTGAAACGCTCGTGACTATTGGAGCACCATGAACGGGCAAAACAATGAAATGCTGAAACAAAGCGTTCACACAGCCTTTTTTCTTTCCGGCCGGAAAACGCTAAACTGCTAATTCAATGCGTACCCTGTACTTTGACTGTTTTTCCGGCGCGAGCGGCAACATGGTCCTCGGCGCCCTACTTGGCCTGGGCATCGACCGCCATGCGTTTGAAGCCGAGTTGGCCAGGCTCAACCTTCCCGATGTTTCGCTGGAGGTTTCTCAGGTTGACCGCTCCGGCATCTCCGCTGTCCATGTCGAGGTCGTCGCCCCGGAGGCTAGAAAACACCGGCATTTGGCCGACATCAGACAGATCATTGAAAATTCGGGGCTTGGCAGCCGGGTCAAGGATCGTTCACTGTCGATCTTTAGCCGTCTTGCCGAGGCTGAGGCCAAGGTCCATGGAATCTCGGTCGAACGCGTCCATTTTCACGAGGTCGGAGCGATCGATGCCATCGTCGATATTGTGGGCGCCTGCATCGGCTTTGAAATGCTGGGAATAGAGCACTTTGCGGCATCGCCGATCAATGTCGGCAGCGGATTTGTCGAGATGGAGCACGGAAAATTTCCAGTCCCGCCGCCGGCCGTCGCGGAGCTTTTGGTCGATGCCCCGATCTACTCAAATGAGATTGTGGGCGAGCTTACGACGCCGACAGGTGCCGCCGTCATCTCTACTCTTTCCAGGAGTTACGGCCCACTGGCTAAACTAAAGGTCCAACGCACCGCCTATGGCGCCGGCACCCGCACCTACGAGCGTTTTCCAAACGTGTTGCGCATCATCGTCGGTGAGACCGCACAGACAAAAGCGGGCAGTGAAAGTCTATGCCTGATCGAAACCAACCTTGACGACGTTTCGCCGCAGGTGCTCGGATATGTGATGGAGCAGGTCTTTGAGATCGGGGCACTCGATTGCTGGTTTACGCCCATCCAGATGAAGAAAAATCGACCAGGGACGATGGTGTCGGTGCTTTGCTCGGCGGCATCCAGGACCGAAATATCCACCATGCTGTATCGCGAGACGACGACACTCGGCTTGCGGGTACGCCAGATCGAACGCGAGTGCCTCGAACGCGAGGTCGTTACCGTAAAGACCCGCTTCGGCGAGATCGATGTGAAGGTGGCCTATCTTGACAGCGTCATTACGAACGCCATGCCCGAATACGAACAGGTCCGCCGCATAGCTCGCGAGAACCGGGTCCCTTATCTAACGGTCCAAAATGAAACGATGGCTGAGCTAAGAAGAAATTCAAAGGCATTCTCGGCATAAATTGATGGCAAAGGATCAGGATCGACAGGTTGACCTCGAAAAGATAGCTCGCGGCGTGCGGCTCGTGCTGGAGGGCATCGGCGAAGACGCTGACCGCGAGGGCCTGCTGCGGACGCCGGAGCGCGTTGCTCAGTTTTACGCCGAATTGACTGAAGGAATGTGGATCGATGCTGAGGAACAGATCGTTCCGCTGCCAGGTGATTCGCATGATGAGATGGTAATTGTAAAGGACATTTCGATCGCGTCGGTCTGCGAACATCATCTCGCTCCGTTCGTTGGTAAGTGCCACATCGCGTATATCCCTAAAAATGGGCGGATCATCGGCCTTTCAAAGCTCGCCCGAGTCGCGGAGACCTTTGCCCGCCGGCTGCAGGTCCAGGAACGTCTAACCCAGCAGATCGCAAAGACGCTGTTTGACAAGCTCGAGCCCGTCGGCGTAATGGTCGTGATCGACGCCGAGCACACGTGCATGACGCTGCGCGGCGTAAAGAAACCCGGCGCGAAGACGGTGACTTCTGCGGTACTCGGTGGTTTCCGCAAGGACCCGCGAACACGAGCCGAAGCGATGGCCTTGATCAAGGGTTAAAGCAACACATTAGCAGTCGGGCTGCCGACAATTAAAGGAATCTATAAAGTATGAAACGATCTGTATCGGTTCTCGTTATTCTGGCGTTTTTGGCGCCGCTCATCGTCGCACAAGACCTCTCGTCGAGATTTAATGCAGGCGAAATGCGGCAGCGCGTTATTCGACTTTCATCCGACGAGTTCGAAGGTCGTGGCCCCGGGACAGAAGGCGGTCGAAAAGCGGCTCAATACATCGCCGATCAAATGAAAGCCGCGGGCATCGCACCAGCAAATCGCGGGAGCTACTTTCAGAACGTGCCGCTTGTCGGGCTCAAGGCTGATCCTGCGACAGAGCTGCGAATTGCGGGAAAATCGGGCACGGAAACGTTCCGTTTCGGCGACGATTATGTTGTCACGACCGGCGCCCAGTCGGATCACGTCGCTGTTAACGCGGACCTGGTCTTTGTAGGCTATGGCATCGATGCTCCGCAATATAAATGGAATGATTACAAGGGCGATCCAAGCCTATTTCGCGGCAAAATTCTCGTGATGCTTGTCAACGATCCGCCCGCGACCTCGGCCGAACCGCAACTATTCGGCGGAAAGGCCCTGACCTATTACGGCCGCTGGACATATAAATACGAAGAAGCGGTCCGTCGTGGTGCCGCCGGTGTTTTGCTGATCCATACCACGGAGTCGGCCGGCTACGGTTGGAACGTAGTCCGCACGTCCAACGGAAGTTGGCGTTACGAGATCGCCCGGACGCCCGCCGATAAGACCCCATTCGTTAAGATAAAAGGCTGGATGACGAATGAAACCGCCAAGAAGATCTTTGGTAATGCGAAACTCAACCTTGACGATCTCCGAAAGGCGGCCCAGACGCGTGACTTTCGGCCCGTCAACATGGGCACAACCGCTAGTCTAGACCTAAGAAGCGAGCTAAAGCGCCTCCAGTCTCCCAATGTTGTCGGGATGGTAAAAGGAAGCGATCCGAAACTTTCAAGCCAATATGTCGTCTTCAGTGCCCACTGGGACCATCTCGGCATCGGCGAGCCCGATAAAAACGGCGACCGCATCTTTAATGGTGCGTACGATAATGCGTCCGGCGTGGCAGCAATTCTCGGAATTGGCGAGGTGCTTGCCAAAATGCCATTAAGTGAGCGACCGAGGCGTTCGGTCCTTATCCTCTCACCAACTGCCGAAGAGCAGGGGCTCTTGGGAGCGGAATATTACGCGACGCATCCTCTGTTCCCGCTCAGTCGCACGGCGGCGGATATCAACATCGATGGGGTTAACTTTTTCGGAAAGGTATCAGACTTTTCGCCGCTTGGTGCAAACAAGTCGACGCTCTCGGGCCTTATCAACGAAGTCGCAAGCGAACGCTCGATGACCGTGAAGCCTGATACTCGGCCGGAGCAGGGCTTCTA
>DASXPW010000171.1:0-11314 GCA_036493385.1 Pyrinomonadaceae bacterium | reverse complement strand
GAATCCTCACAAAACGATGACGAAACCAGATAGGCGCCACGGCGGCGATAGGCGAAGAAGAAACAGGTTCGGGCTTGAATTAAGTGTGACATGGGAAGGCTCGTCCGGCCGGGCGTCCGGCACGATCAGCGATCTAAGTCCGACCGGGTGCTTTATCCTCGCGGCCGGTGATGTTGAGGACGGCGATCAGGTCCGGATCGACATTCCGCTAAACACCGGCGGAACGCTATCGCTGTGGGGTGAAATTGCCAACCACGTTCATGAGATAGGCTTTTGCGTTAGATTTGTTGCCCTGACCGACTCTCAGCGTGACTATCTGGAGAGGTTTACCGACATGCTCCGATCAGACTAGCCTCAAGCAGTCTCGGCGATCCGCTCGAGCGCTTCCTTCGCCACTTCCCGGTCGTCGAAGTGAAATTTATCGCCGCCTACGATCTGGTAATTCTCATGCCCCTTGCCGGCAATGATCACGACGTCGCCTTCGCGAGCAAGGGAGGCCGCACGAAATATCGCGTCGCGTCTGTCGGCAGCGATCTCGTAGGCTCGGCCCGTCTGCTTCACGCCGATCTCGATCTCGCGGATTATTTCCATCGGGTCCTCTGTCCGCGGATTGTCCGACGTAATTATTGCGAGATCGCTGTTCTCACCGGCTACGCGGCCCATCGGGACGCGCTTTGTCTTATCGCGGTCACCGCCACAGCCGAAAACGGTAATGATCCGGCCAGCCGTGAGTTCGCGAGCCGTTTTTAGAGTGTTCAGCAACGCGTCGTCCGTGTGCGCGTAATCGACCACAACGGCGAAGCCACGATCGTTCGGCACGCGCTCAAATCGGCCGGGCGCTCCGACGCAAATGGCCAAACCTCTTTCGATCGCGTCGAGATCGTATCCAAGCTCGATCGCCGCTCCCGTCGCGGCCAGCATGTTGTAGACATGCGGCCGCCCGACAAGCGGCGAGAGAATTCTGCGCTCGCCGATCGGTGTTTTAATGACGAACGACGTTCCCCGAATCAGCGACACATCAATGCCAGCCGCCGTTATATCAGCCTTTAGATGCTGTGAATAAGTGACAACCTTTTGCCCCGCTGCCTGCAAAGCGTCGATCAATTTTCGTCCCCACTCGTCATCGAGATTTACAACTGATACGTTCGGCGGCTCTCCGAGACGCCCGTCAAACAGCCTTTTCTTGGCGTCAAAATAATTCTCCATCGTTTGATGGTAATCAAGGTGGTCCTGCGTCAGATTGGTGAAAATCGCCACCTTGAATTTAAGCCCGTCGCAGCGGTGAAGATCGATCGCCTGCGACGACGCTTCGATTGCAGCCATCGCGCAGCCTTCATCGACCGCCCGACGCAAAAATCGATTGGTGTCGGATGCTTCGGGGGTTGTGCGTACGGCCTCTTCAGTCTCGTCGCCGACCCGATATTCGACGGTCGTCAGCATAGCGGGTTTCACACCGGCCGCCTCGGCAAGCGCGAAACAGAGAAAGGCGGTCGTCGTTTTCCCATTCGTTCCGGTGATTCCGATGAGGTCGAGCTCATGTGAGGGATTTCCATTTATAACCGCGGCAGCTTTTGCCAATGCTTCACGGGCGTCACTGACCTTTAGCCAGGCGCCGTGGAAATTCGCCGGCGGATCATACTCAGAAACTATACCGGCCGCGCCGCGACGCAACACATCGTCGACAAATCGATGGCCGTCCATCGTATGCCCCTTGATGGCAACAAACAACGTCCCCGTGCCGACCTGTCGCGAATCGTGCGTAACGTCGAGGACCTCGCCTCCCGCGGAGCCTAAAAGCTCGGCGCTGATGGCATCCGCAACGGTCGAAATGTCGATGGTTGGTCCCTGCAAGCTAATTAGTAAATATTTTCCGGAAGAGCTCTTGGCCGATTATACGATACCGCCGTATTTTGAACGAACAAACGCTAATAAATTCCGTATAGTTAAGTGTTGGAGGCTGAAGGCGATGAATTTTATAAAGCTTATTCTCACAGTGCTCGGGCTGATCTTCGGGGTGATGCTGTTTTTCTGGCTGTTTGGACTCGTGACGTCGCTGTTATGGTACGGGTTCTGGATCGCCATTATCGCCGGCGTCGGTTACGGCGGCTATAGGCTATTTCTTAAGGCCGAGCGAAAGGCGCTCGAAGCGGAAAAATACACCGGTCTCGGCAGCAGTTATGACGTCAATATGTCTTGGGATGACTACGAGCGGAAGTATCTGAAGAAGTAGAGGGCTAGACAACGATCTCTGCGTCCGGTAAATTCTGGAATGGTGCTGGCTTTCGGCAATCCCAGATCCGAAATCCCAAATCCGAAATCGGAGTGCCGAGGTGGCGAAATTGGCAGACGCACTAGACTTAGGATCTAGCGTCGAAAGACGTGCAGGTTCGATTCCTGTCCTCGGCACCAAGAACAGTTTTCAGTGGTCGGTGGCCAGTTCGCAGCAATTGGACGCCGATTTTTTGCCATTTGTGATGACTGACCCGTGGCCACTAACCGCCGACCAATGCTTATTCGACTTTCACTTCCCTGTCCGCTATTCTTTTCATTAATTAGAACTTAGTTGATGAAAAGCGAATTGAAAGAGATCTCACCGACACAGCGCGAATTGCACGTCCAGATCGGTGCCGAAGCGTTGAAAGATGCCTATGGCGCGGTTAGTCAAAAGTATGCTCGTGCGGCCTCTGTTCCCGGCTTTCGCAAGGGGTATGCTCCGCTGGATGTGGTGCGTCTGCGTTTCAAAGACGAGATCAGAAGCGAGGTGCTGCAAAAGGTGCTGCCCGTTGCCGTCAGCGAGGCGATCCAGGAGCATGAACTGCAGCCGCTCGCCGAACCGCACCTGCACATCGACGATGTCGAAAATGTTAAGGTAAATGGCTCGCAGCCGATCAACCTTCACGTTCATGTCGAGGTGATGCCGGAAATTCCGGAGCCGAAATACCAAGGCGTCGAGGTGACGCGACGCGTCAAACCGGTCGAGGAAGGTGAGGTCGAAGACCTGATCGCAAACCGCCTTCAGCGCGAGAGTGCTTTGATACCGGTCGACGACCGGCCGGCTGATACCGGCGACACGGTAATCGTCGATCTCGAGGGAACCTTTGATGACGATCCGAATGGTGAGCCGATCAGCGCTAATGATCTTGAAGTTAAGCTTGGCGACGAGGTGATCGAAAGATCATTCACCGAGAATCTGATCGGCGTTCGCGAGGATGAGGATAAGGAGTTTACGGTCTCATACCCGGCCGATTTTTCATCAACGGCCCTCGCCGGAAAGACCGTTCACTATAAAGCCAAGGTCAAATCGGTCGGCCGGATGGAAACGCCGGAGATGAACGATGAGTGGGCTAAGAGCCTTGATGAAGGTTACGAGTCGCTTGCCGATCTTCGGAACAAGCTCCGAACCGATCTTGAGACTTATGCTAGATCTGAGGCCGATGCGCGGCTGCGGAACAATGCGGTCGCAAAGCTGATCGAGGACAACCCGTTCGAGGTACCGAATACCCTGATCGACTCTCAAGCGAAAAATCTATTGAACAATTTTGCTCGCGATCTCGAACAACGCGGCGTCGATCTAAAAAAGGTCGAGGATGAGTTCGTCCAGATGGCCTACTCACAGATGCGCCAGCAGGCGGAACGTGATGTCCGCGGCGCGATGCTGCTTGAAAAGATCGGGAAGATGGAAAAAATTGATGTCAGCGAGGCTGAATTTGAAACGGAGTTAAATAATTTGGCAGATTATTATCGAACCACGACTGATGAGGTTCGTAAGAGTTTTGAGAAGGACAACGGCCTCGCGCAAGTCCGAAACAATCTGAAGACACGAAAAGCGATCGAGGCACTGATCGGTAACGCTAAGGTGACCGAGGGTGACTGGGTTGACGAAAACGTCGGCGAACCGAAGGTCGACGAGGACGAAAAGAAACCGAAAAAAGCGACAAAGGCAAAAGCAAATGCTGAGTCGAAAGCCAAGGCCGAGTCGAAAACCGAAAAGCCAAAGGCCGCGAAGCAGAAAACTGCGAAATAGTTTTGAATTCCAGCTTTAGCTGGCCAGTTTTGAGTTCCAGCTTTAGCTGGCTTTTCGCTAAAGTCAGGCAAACTAAAGTTTGAACTCAAAACCTAACTCAAATTTTTGAAAATTCACCCGGTGACGAAGTACTTGCAATATTCCGCGTTTTATGTAGAATCTGCAATCGGCTGTTTTTCAAGCACTTATCATTGCCGGGCTCAGGCAAAACTTTAATAGACATAGATTTGAGAGAGATACTGTTATGGCACTAGTACCAATGGTTGTGGAACAGACGTCGCGAGGCGAGCGGGCCTTCGATATCTATTCGCGGCTTCTGAAAGACAGCATAATTTTTATCGGCACGCCGATCGACGATATGATCGCGAACCTCCTCGTTGCACAGCTCCTTTTCCTGGAGGCCGAGGACCCCGAACGCGACATCAATCTCTATATCAACAGTCCGGGCGGCTCGATCACCGCCGGCATGGCCATCTACGACACGATGCAGTTCATCAAGAACGACGTGACCACCATCTGCGTTGGTCAATGCGCGTCGATGGGAGCGTTGCTGCTCACGGCCGGCACAAAAGGAAAGCGTTTTGCGCTGCCGCACTCGCGAATTTTGATCCATCAGCCGTCGGGCGGCGCTCAGGGACAGGCGACAGATGTTCGCATCATGGCCGAAGAAATTCTTCGCATGCGCGAGATGACATCGCGGCTCATCGCACAGCATACGGGTCAGGACTTTGACCAGGTCGAAAAGGATGTCGAGCGCGACCGTATCCTGAATCCGCAGCAGGCAAAGGATTACGGCCTTATCGATGAGGTTATCGAGCACCGCGAGAAGTAAGCAAATCAGTTGTCGGTTGGCAGTTGTCAGGAAGTAAATGGCGGGGCAGAGCTATAGAGATCTTTTGGTCTAGCAAAAGTCGATGCAGTTAGTCACCTCGATTTACCGGTCGACAGAATGTTTCCCAGGGTCGGAACAGTTTGGACTTTGCTCCCAAATTAGACGAGCTGTCGTTTCGATTCCCTCAAATATTGCGGAAGGGCAAGGCCGCAATTCTAAAAAAGAATTTATATACCATTTATCTGTGGCATATGGATCATTAATGGAGGCCGAAACGCAAATCCAGATAGCTGTAAATTTATCCTATGTAAGTCAAGCGGAAGCTGATAAACTCATAACGCAGGCCGCGGAGATCGGCAGGATGTTGAATGGGTTAAGTAAGTCCCTCGCTTAAAAGCGTCAGTCTGACTACTGACAACTGGCTACTGGCAACTGTTTCGATATGGCAAATTTTCGGAGACCCGAAGAACTCCTCTGCTGCTCGTTCTGCGGTAAATCGCAGAACGACGTGCGAAAGCTTATTGCCGGCCCGGGCGTCTACGTTTGCAACGAGTGCATAGACATATGCAATGAGATCATTAATGACGATGAACGCTCCGAAAGCTCGACCGTACGGACCAATCTTCCCAAACCGCAGGACATCAAAAATTTCCTCGACGAGTATGTCATAGGCCAGGAGGACTCGAAGAAACGCCTCTCGGTAGCCGTCTATCAGCATTACAAACGGCTTGAACTCGCTAAGCGTCGATCGGATATCGAGATTCAAAAATCGAATATCCTGCTTATCGGCCCGACGGGCACGGGCAAAACGCTGCTGGCTCAGACGCTCGCGCGCGTCTTGAGCGTTCCTTTCTGCATTGTCGACGCGACCAGTCTTACCGAAGCGGGTTATGTCGGCGAGGACGTCGAGAACATTTTGCTCCGCCTGCTGCAGTCGGCCGGCGGCGACACGGAAAAAGCGCAGCAGGGCATCATTTACATCGACGAAGTCGACAAGATCTGCCGAAAGGACGACAACCCTTCGATAACCCGTGACGTTTCGGGCGAAGGTGTCCAGCAAGCGCTTCTAAAGATACTCGAAGGCACGGTCGCGAACATTCCGTCCGGCGGCGGCCGAAAACATCCGCAGCAGGATTTTCAACAGCTCGATACCACAAACATCCTTTTCGTCTGCGGCGGCGCATTCATCGGGCTCGAAAAGGTCGTCGAGAGACGTCTGCGCAACAAATCGCTCGGTTTTCAGGCTGAGATCAAATCGAGCAAGGAGCGTCACGTCGAAGCGCTAAAACGCCTCGAACCCGAGGATCTTATTCATTACGGCCTGATCCCGGAATTTGTCGGCCGTTTGCCCGTGGTCGGTACGCTGACCGAGCTTGACGAGAGCGCTCTCGTAACAATTCTTACCGAGCCGAAGAACGCGTTGATCAAACAGTATCAGCGAAAATTTGAGTTCGATAATATCGGTCTAAAGTTCACAGACGGCGCACTCAAAGCCATCGCCCAGGAAGCCCACAAACGAAAGGTCGGCGCCCGAGGTCTGATGATGATCCTCGAAGAGGTCTTACTCGAAAGCATGTACGTATTGCCGTCCGAGAAAAAGGTCAAAGAGCTTGTCATCACAAAAGAGATGATCGAACGAAAGGCGCCCGTCTTTGAGGTCGTTCGCTCTGAAGAAGCCGCCTGACGGATCGCAGAACAGTTTCATGACTGGAAACTCGTAACTGTAAACTCGCAACTGTCCTAATTATTACCATGCTAAAATCTGGGTGAATGCCCATTCGCCTTGATACTCCTCTGGTTGATCTACACAAGCATGGCGTCCGCAAGTTGTCGGCAGCGATGGCCCGCAAACTGGCGCTTGCGGTCGCGGCAAATTTCGGCAAGACGGACGCCGCGGACGCGAACGTTGAGGACCTGCTCAACTACTTCCCCATGCGGTACGAGGACCGCTCGAATCTCATCGCTATCGACAACCTTTATGACGGCATTGAGGCCTCGGTCGAGGTCGTAGTTCGAGTTTCCGGCGGCTTTCGCGTAGGAAAGAATCGCGGTCCGCGTCAGGCGCCTTTGTATCTCTTTGAGATGGCCGGAGCTGACGTCGATCGACAGTTCAAACCCGTTCTCGTTAAATGGTTCATTTCTGGAAAACAAGCGCAGCGCATCACGCAGTACTATGAGGACCGCTTTCCGCCCGGAACGCGCTTTGTCGCGTACGGGAGATGGGAATGGGACAACAGGCGCAGCACTTTTTCCCTAATGCTAAAGAAGCCGGAGGAGCTAGAGATCCTTCCGCCGCTCGAATCTCAGCTTTTCGAACAACCCGCCTCAAAACCAGAAACTGCGTCGACCGAATCGGCCGCCTTAGAAGATTCCGACAAATCGCTTGAAGAAGACGCCGGCGACCCTGCCTTTGCGATGATCCACACAGGACGGCGCGTCCCCATCTATCGCAAACTTGGGCCGTTTCAAACCAAGCGGCTTCGCGAGATCGTTCATAGCGTGATCGAAAGTCTTGATCCGGGTTCGATCGAAGAAAGTCTCCCGTCCGATCTTGTCATTCGTCAAAAATTGATCACGCACGGTCAGGCGTTGAAAGAGATCCATTTTCCGCCTGAGACCGAACCATTGTCAGATCATGAGATGCACCGCAGCGCCGCCCACCGGCGGCTGATCTTTGAAGAACTATTTTGGCTGTCTTTCATGCTTGGTCTACAGCGCGGCGAGCGAATGAAGGAACCGAAAGGGACCGTCATCGAGATCAGCCGGACGACGAAGGAGCGGCTCCTCGAGTTTCTTCCATTTAAACTCACGAACGCACAGAGCCGTGTCATTAAGGCAATTTTCGAAGACATGGAGTCCGAAGCTCCTATGCATCGCCTGATCCAGGGCGATGTCGGCAGCGGCAAGACGATCGTCGCCTTCTCGGCTATGTTCGCCGCGATGGAAAACGGCTACCAAACGGCGCTAATGGCGCCGACCGAGATCCTTGCCGAGCAGCACGCGCGGAACGCCAAACGGTTTTTTGCCGAGAGCGGCTACCGGGTAGAACTGTTGACCAGCGGCACGAAAGCCGCATCCAAACGCGAGATCAAACGCGCGCTGGCGGCCGGCGATGTGAACGCGGTGATCGGCACGCATGCCGTGATCCAGGAAGACGTCGCCTTTGAGCGCCTCGGCCTTGCGGTTGTCGACGAACAGCATCGCTTTGGAGTGATGCAACGCGCCGAGTTGCAAAGCCGCGGATATAATCCCGACATCCTGGTGATGACGGCGACGCCTATTCCTCGCTCATTAGCAATGACGGTCTACGGCGATCTCGATGTGTCGGTCATTGATGAATTGCCGCCCGGCCGCACGCCTATCAAAACGGTCGTGGTCGGTGAGGACAAACGCATCGGCGTCTATAAAGGCATTGCCCGTGAAATAAATCTGGGCCGGCAAGCTTATGTAGTATATCCGATCATTGAGGAGTCGATGAAGGTCGACCTACGGGCCGCGACAAAGATGTACGAAGAGTTGCGTGACGTGATCTTTCCGGATTTTCACGTCGGCCTTTTGCACGGCCGGATGAAGTCCGCGCAAAAAGAAGAGATCATGCGGCAGTTCATCTCGGGCGAGCTGAATATTCTCGTTTCGACAACCGTCATCGAGGTCGGTGTCGATGTGCCGAATGCGGCGCTGATGGTGATCGAGCATGCCGAGCGTTTTGGCCTGTCGCAGTTGCATCAGCTTCGCGGCCGCGTCGGACGCGGTGCCGAGCAGAGCTTTTGCGTGCTTATGACCGGCGATAAGAAAACAGTGGTAGCCAAGGAGCGCCTCGGGATTATGGAAGAAACGACCGATGGCTTTCGCATTGCCGAAAAGGACCTCGAGATACGCGGTCAGGGTGACATACTCGGAACGCGTCAATCCGGCATCCGATCCTTCAAAATGGCGAACATTGTCCGAGACCTCGAGATCCTGACCGAGGCACGCACCGAAGCCGACCGCTATCTTATTGACAGGAAAGGCTCTACCGACACAATGGAGCTGATCCGTCGGGCCGAGACAGACGCACGATTTCAATTGGCACGTATCGGCTGATCTGATCTCACAAAAGAAATAAAAATGTAGCTTTTTCGTGCGCATTTGTTTATATTCTGAGTGAATGTTTACCCATTGCCGACGCCGCGGGCGCGGTCTTGATCAGCGATCAATTTGGGCGAGATCTAATGGCTTTGAAGTTCCTACGATACCTCAATCGCTCCAGTCGGACTGTGATGCGGCGAGATGGGATAAGCCGCCCTCAGTTTTGCGGTCCTCAATGAGGCGATAGCATGGAAAATCGGCGGACGTCATTTAACAGATCCCCTGGCGGACGGCGTCAATTAAATCAAAAGCGAGGGCCAAATTCCTCTGGTGACTCCCTTGACCGGCCGCCGGGCGATGGAAAGAAACGCTTTTTCAAAAGGCGATCGCCGGCGTCAGAAAGCAAGATGCCGCCGCCGCGTCCCGGCTCGCGTCCAAAGACGAAAAAGCCATGGGAAAAGGTGACTCCGGTCCGGATAACCTCCGAGCTACAGGTGACCGACGGCCGGCACCAGGGACTGCTGCTCGAAAACATCACCATCCTTAACTCGACTGTCTCGTCCCGGCAGACACGCGAAGCAATGTTTCGCATGCTCTCACGGAAGATCAGGGCCGGGCGATTTCTCGATCTTTGCGCCGGCAACGGCATGCTCGGTATCGAGGCCCTTTCGCGTGGCGCCATGCTCGGAACATTTGTCGAACGCTCTGCCCGGATGTGTTCCTGCATAAAGCGAAACCTGGAAAAATGCGGCGTTCGAGACGGCCATCATGAGATCTTCGCGATGGAGGCCGTGCCCTTTCTTCGGCGAATGGGCCGACGCCGGCGCTTTTGGGACATCGTTTACTGCGGAACGCCGTGCGATGCCAATTACGACCAGCTTCTGCGATGTTTCGGCAACGGATTTTCGATCCGACCGGGCGGCCTCCTGATCCTCGAGCATCGAGCTTCAACAGCGGTTCCGGACGCCGTCGGCCTCCTGAAACGCTGGCGTGCGATCGTGAAAGACGACGAAGCTCTAACGATCTATGAACGTGTCTGAGCGTTTCTCGTTTACGATTCGTCACCGGCGGCCTCACTTCGATAAAATATCTCGATGCGTGTTATCTCAGGCCACTATCGCGGTCGAGTTTTGCGAAGTCCGGCGGACCAAAAGACCCGTCCCACCTCTGACAGGCTGCGCGAAACCCTCTTTGACGTACTAGCCCCGCAGATCAATGACGAAACGCGATTTCTCGACATCTGTGCCGGTACCGGAGCCATCGGGATCGAAGCGATCTCGCGAGGAGCCGCTTTTGTCACGTTTGTCGATCGTTCGCGCCGCGCCTGCGCGCTGATCGAGGAAAATCTCGACAAGCTGCAGGTGCCGGAAAACCAAACCGAGATAGTTTGTCTGCCAGCCGGGACGTTCACGGGCCGCGCACATGCCCGCGGATGGGACATTGCATTTTTTGATCCTCCTTATGATTCCGAGTATGGCCTGGCGCTTTCGGATCTTGGCGACCCGGCGCACGATCTGATAAATGACGGCGGCATTCTCGTCGTCGAGCATCACACAAAGAAGCACATTCCGGATGCGACCGGCGATCTGCGCCGATGGCGAATTCTGAAACAGGGCGAGACGAGCCTGAGCTTTTTCGAGCGAGCATAAGGTGCATATCACGCGGATCATCGTCTGGCTCATCCTCTGCCTGATCTGGGGCACGACATGGATCTTTATCAAGGTCGGGCTGGCCGATCTGCCTCCGATCGGTTTTGCGGCGACTCGATTTATCCTTTCGGCCGCGATCGTCTTCCTCATCATCCGCGCCCAGAAGATCCCGCTGCCGACCACGGCCTCGCAATGGCGGCTTATCGCGCTGACCGGCGTTTTGCAGTTCTCGTTCAATTACAGTTCCGTCTTTTGGTCCGAACAGTACATCACCTCGGGTCTAGCTGCCGTTCTGCAGGCTACCATAACGCTCTTCGGGCTCGTTCTGGCCTGGATCTTTCTGCCCAACGAACGCATCACTAAGCGGAAAATACTCGCAGTTGTCCTGGGTATGATCGGCGTCGCCATTGTGTTTGTCGATCAACTCAGAGTTGAGAATTGGCTCGCGTTCGCGGGCTGCGCAGCGGTTGTCGGCGGCTCATATTGTGCCGCTCAGTCCTCGATCCTCGTTAAGGCAAAGGCGGGCGCCATCCATCCCGCCTCGCTGGTATTTGGCCAGATGATCTGCGGCCTCCCGTTCATCATTCTCTACAGCCTCCTGGTCGAAGGTAGCCCGCTTAACTATCATTGGACATGGACAGCCGTCATCTGCGTCCTGTATTTGACGCTGGCGGGCACGATCGCCGCGTTTTGGCTATACTATTGGCTTCTAAGCCGGATCGAGTCGACCAAAGCGATGAT
>DASXPW010000170.1:0-2447 GCA_036493385.1 Pyrinomonadaceae bacterium | reverse complement strand
AAGGGTCTCCTCTATACGATAAACTTCGATGATATCAATGCCGATGGATACGATCACAGATCAGTTGCGCGACGTTCAGCGGTCAGCCGCCGAAGACAAGACTTTAGCAGACTCGGGCTTTTATTGGCGAGAGCGCGGTGGCGTCAAGGTGCTCGTTTGCCGCGCGCTTGAGGACGCAGGATTTGCAAACGGATTCTCGACGCGGCTTGGCGGCGTGTCGAGTCTGAACGGCAGTGAGTCGGGCACGGAGCTGAATCTTTCCGGCTTTAGCGAGGACACGGCCGAGAATATTTATGAGAACCGCCGCCGTTTTCTCGCTATTTTCGACCGACCGTATCAGTTTGCGACCGTTTGGCAGGTGCATGGCGACGGCGTCAAGGTTGTGCGCGATGAAAATGGCGTCAGTGAGTCTAATGAGAAGTACGATGCCCTGGTCAGCGATCTGCCGAACACTCTTGTCGGTGTCAAAACGGCGGATTGCGTGCCTGTGCTGATCGGCGACCCGAGGACGGGTGCCTATGCGGCCGTCCATGCCGGCTGGCGCGGCACGGCCCAGAGCATTGTTCAAAAAGCGGTCGCAAAACTCGGCGCGGTATTTGGTTCCCGCGCCGAGGACCTTGTTTGTGCGATCGGGCCTGCCGCCGGCTGCGAGCAATACGAGGTCGGGCCGGAAGTTATTGATACGTTCGCCGAAAATTTTGCTAGCGGTAGAAAATACTTCGTTGAGACTCGTCCCGGTCATGCGCTCGTCGATCTTAAACAGGCAAATCGCGATCGGTTGACTGGCGCGGGCGTTTCAGCGGCAAATATCTTTACGGTACCGCTTTGTACGATGACCAGAAGCGACCTTTTCTTCTCCTACCGCATCGAAAAGAAAAAGTTTGGCAGGACCGGCCGCCTGCTTTCGGTCATCGGTCGAAAGTGAAGCGGCTCTGCGCCGCACGCATCGTAATAGATCCTATGTTGTTTCATGTGAGGATCGGCCTCGTAGTTCACGGCATCGCAATGCTGTTGCTCTCGGCCGTGGCGGCCATCGGACAGCCTGCGCCCGCTTGGCACTCGATCGTCACAAAAAACTTTACGCTCATCGGGGATACGGCTGAATCGGATCTTCGCTCCGAAGCGGCTCGAATCGAGACCTTTCGCAAGGCGTTCGGCAGGCTTTATCCAGGCACTAAGCTGGGCAATTCAAAGCCGACGACCATTGTCCTGTTCAACGATGCCGCGTCGTTCAACGCCATGCTTCCGAAACGGCCGGACGGCTCGGCCGACGACGGCGTGACGGGTTATTTTCTTGCCGGCGACAGGCAAAATTACATCGCATTGGCTCTCGATCAGAGGCATCATCGATCGCCTGTCGTTCATGAGTTCATTCATCTTGTGCTCGACGCAAATTTTGGCACGGCGTCGCTGCCGCCATGGCTAAACGAGGGCCTTGCCGAATACTTCGACGCAACCGAAACCGCAAATGATGGAACGCTTGCGATCGGTGGCGAGGAACGCGGCCACCTACAGCTTCTTCGACGTGTCGGTTTGATCCCCGTCACAGAGATCGCTGCGACGAGCGCGGACGCTCTAAGGGCGATGTCCGCCCAGCGGCGACAGCAGTTTTATGCTGAGTCATGGCTGTTGGTCAGGCAGCTCGTTGCGGATAACAGGCTTAAGATCGAAAGCCTTTCCACTAATCTTGAAATATTAAAAACAGGCGGCGACAAACTCACCGCCGCATTCGGCGAGGATGCGACGGCGATACAGACAGCTCTTACAAGATCTCTCGCAGAACGGTCGCTGAGATTTGCGACCACAAGCGTCGCTGCTTCCGCCGATCCGCTGCCAGCGACGACGGCTCTTCCGATGGGACGCGCGTCGGCTGTTCTGGGTGATCTGCTTTTTGAGATAGGCGAGGCCGACCGTGCGGAAACGTTTCTCAGCGAGGCCCTGGCAGCCGACAAAAACGAACCGATGGCAAACGCGGTATACGGCAAGCTCCTGGTCGCGAAGAACAAACTGCCAGAGGCCAGGGCGTGCCTAAAGACGGCGATCGACGCCGGCTCGACCGATCATTGGGTTTACTTTGATTACGCGTTCGCTATTAGCCGGGAATTTATTTCGGGCGGCGCTATCGGCGATATTTCCGACAGTGCGTCGAGTGAAATGCTCCGTGCCCTTCGCCGGTCGATCGAACTTGAGCCGGGCTTGGTGGAGAGCTACCACCTTGCCGCGCTGGTCGAGCTTGCCCGCGACCGAGATCTTGATGAGGCGACCACATTCGCGAGACGTGCCGTTGAGATCAACCCTGACGACGCTGACCTAAAGCTCTTGCTTGCGCAGATACTTCTTCGCCGTGACGATGCCAAAGCGGCTCGAGAGCTTGCGGGCCAAGTGGCGGCCCTGCCGGACGCCAGAGGAAAAGCGGAAGCAGATGAGATCATAAAGACCGCCGACGA
>DASXPW010000169.1:0-6560 GCA_036493385.1 Pyrinomonadaceae bacterium | reverse complement strand
CGGGACCATATGTAGAGTTTTATACATATTGAAAGATATACGGATAATTTGCTTTACCTTTTGAGGTTTTCATTTTAGAATTTTCGGGTAGCTGTGCAACTGCCCTCGGAGGGGACACATCATAGACGCGGAAGAAGTTTTAAAATCCGGCAGTTTTTCAGGAGTCAGAATGAACTCGGATTCTGCGGCGATCGAGGCTGAGGTCGCCTTTGGGTTTGAAGAGGCGGCAGAGTTGCCGTTGTTTCAGGCGCCTGCCACGCAGGTCCTGCCTTCGGCCAAGGCCGAGGCGCTCGATCCGGACGCCACCGATCTCGAGCTCTGCCGTTTTGCGGCCACCGGCGATCTTGCCGCCTTTGAGCTTATTTACCAGCGATATAACCGACGAACCTACAGCCTCACGCTTCGAATGACGGGCAGTCAGACCGAAGCCGAGGACCTCACGCAGGAAGTCTTTATCCAGCTATTTCGAAAGATCGGCAGTTTTCGCGGCGATTCGGCATTCTCGACCTGGCTTCACCGTCTAACGGTCAATCAGGTTTTGATGCATTTCCGCCGGCGAAGCTATAAGAACGAAAAGACGAGCGAAGACGGGGAAATGCCGGAACAGACGGTTCATGGCACATCGAACCCGAACAAAATGCCGGTAGTCGACCGGATCGCGTTAAAAAAGGCGATCAGCGAGCTGCCAAACGGCTATCGAAATGTTTTTTTGCTGCACGACGTCGAGGGCTTTGAGCACGAAGAGGTCGCCAGGCATATGGGTATTTCCGTCGGCACGTCAAAGTCGCAGCTTCACAAGGCACGATTGCGGCTGCGGGCCCTGCTGGCAAAGCAGAACGACTAGGTTTTTCCTGACCACTAAACATACGAACGACGACACCGACTAGGGCCAGTCTATTTGTGTCAAATGCGTGTGTCGGCGTGGTCATTTTTTTGTCAAAAAATCGCGTCGAAAAGGCAACTAATCGGGGCAGTAAGGCAATCTATCTAGACAGCGAACACAGGGTAGGCGTTCAGGTTAGTGCGCTTCGGGGTGAGCAGCCTGTCGGCATTACTCACGACGCCGGATCCTTTTGGCCATGCATTGCGACGAGTGTAACGAGCTATTGAGCAGCTTTATGGACAGCGACCTTGCTGAGGTCCAGGCTGCAGCCGTCCGCCAACATCTCGCGGTTTGCGACCCGTGCGCAAAGGTATGCGAAGAGCTTGCGGCCATCATTGATCTTTGTAAGAGCCAGCCTCCCAACGAACTCGTTCCACCGAATCCGGATGCCCTTTGGTGCCGGATCAACAATATTATCGAGAGCGAGGTCAAGCCCGAGCCATTGCCGCTGCCAGCTCAGGCAAGGCGACGCCTTTGGCGGTTCACGCTTCCTCAGCTCGCATCGGCTGTCCTTTGCATCGCGCTGATCAGCTCGCTTCTAACGGTCATCGGGATCAGAAATTACTTTCGGCCGCCGACCGACGACGTTTCCTCGGGCACTGGTGAATCACAGAGCCTGCTGGAAAAGCTCATGTCAAAGGTGGGCCTGGCCGATACACCGCAGAAAGCGCGTGAGCGGCGGTTGGCTCAGCAGCAGGCGGCGATCGAATATTGGGACCGCCGGGTTAGCGAACGAAAGGCGCAATGGAACGCTGTGATGCAGGAGAAATTTGACAAGAACCTGAACATTATCAACGAGTCGGTCAACGACTACACACGGATATTGCAGCAAGATCCGAATGACGAGATAACGGGCGAGATGCTTGACTCAGCGATGGATGAAAAAATGCAGCTCTTGCGCGAGTTTGCCGAGCTTTAGGATGAATTTTTTGTAATGCACCTTTCTGATCCGTTTATTGCCTCGCGGGCGGTTAGGAAAACTACGATTCTTCTGTTGACGAGCGTAGTTTTTTTTATGCTGTTCGCATGCGCTGCTAGTGGGCAAAGACGATTTTCAAAAACCTATCCGGCCGGTGATGGCGTGCGTCTTGACCTGGTGAATCGAACGGGAACGGTTACGGTCGAAGGGTGGAACCGACGCGAGATCAACATCTCGGCCGTGCTCGAGGCCCCCGCAGCGTTGATCGACCCTCAGGACCTGAGCGGCCGCATTCTAATTGATGTCGTAAAGGACAACGCCGGGCGCGGCGATGTGGGAAACGTCAATTTCTATATTCGCGTCCCGTACAACGCCATGGTCGACATCGAAACGCGGATCGGTAATCTGAAAGTGACGAGTATTCGCAGCGCTCTCGTCCGGGCGCACGTATCGGCGGAGGGAGACATAGAGCTGACAAACATAATGTCCACGGGAGTTTCCGCCGAAAATGTCTCGGGAGATATATTTTTCGACGGCGAAATACAGGCCGGCGGCTATTATCGATTCACGTCGATGCAGGGAACGATCAACCTGCGCATCCCGTTTCCGTCCAACTTTAAGCTGATGGCTACGGCGCCCTCGACCCGCAGCATAAACCTCGGTTACTTTTCGGGCGGAAACATGCGGGCCGTCGGTGACGGTCGTCGGATCGTCGGCCAGGCCGGCGACGGCAACGCCAATATTCAGATAACCAACCAGCGCGGGACCATCGCGTTCATCCGCCGATAATTTGTTGACCATCTCGCCCTTTTCGCCGTAACATAAGCAGGTCTTTCTCTCCGTTCATCGCGATAACCATGCCTACAAAGAGAATCTTGATCGTGTCGACGATGGTCGTTTTCTGCGCTATTTTCGCAGGCGGCCAAAACCTCAAGCGCGTTACGACGAAAACGGATGAGCTTGATTTCGGTGCGGGTGGTACCGTCGCGATCGTCGGCGCGCCAAACGGCTCTATCCGTGTTGAGCCAGCCCAAGGGAATGCGATCGAAATAGCGGCCGAGATAACTGTCGAGGCCGCCAACGAGGCAGATCTTGCGAAGCTTGCGAGTGTAACCGGATTTATTACCGACGAATCGTTAGGACATGTAACGATCAACAGCGTCGGCACGAACGATTCGAAGTACATCAAGCGGATCGACAAGAAATTTCCAAAGCGATTACAGGGCCTGCCGTTTCGGATCGATTACGTCATAAAGGTTCCCAGATATTGTGACTTGCAGGTAGACGCCGGAAACGGCGACCTGACGGTCACGGGAATTGAAGGAGCCTTAACGATCAACGCCCTTGAGACAAACGCGCGGCTCGATCTGGTCGGCGGCACTGTGAACGCGACATTACAAAAGGGAAGCGTCGCGGTGAAGATGCCCGATCGCGGCTGGCGCGGCAGCGGCATCGATATCGCGCTAGCGAGCGGTGACATGCAGGTCTATTTCCCGGTAAATCTCAGCGCCGAGCTTGACGCATCGATCCTGCGCACCGGCAAGATCGAAAATGGTCTGCTAGGTCTGAAACCGCGTGTAAGATCGGTCAAATTTACCGAGCAACTCATTTCCGCCAAGGCTGGCAGCGGCGGCGTGTCGATGAAATTTACGGTTGGTGACGGCACGCTGAGATTGAAGACGATAGACAAGCAATAGGCTGCGACACAGGATTCGAGGTCAACGCGCGATGGTGATAAACTGCATTGGTTTATCACCATTTATTTTTCGAGATTCGGCCGGTTCTTTTCTATGTCAATAAAATCCGATGTGTGGCTGCGTCGCATGGCCGAAGAGCATGAGATGATCACGCCCTTTCTCCCCGCACTTATTCGCGAATCCAACGGGAACAAGATCATCTCCGCCGGTTCATCGAGCTATGGCTACGACATGCGGCTTGCGGACGACGGTTTTAAGATCTTTTCATCCGTGCACGCCAAAGAGATCGATCCGAAACGATTTGACGAGCAATATTCGCTGATCGAGCCAGAGCTTCACGCGGCGGACGACGGCGCTAGATATTACTTATTGCCGCCGCATCACTACGGACTCGGCGTCACGGTCGAGACATTTAAGATGCCGCGAAATGTGACAGGTATCGCTCTCGGCAAATCGACCTATGCGCGGGCCGGCTTGCTGGTAAATACGACGCCGCTCGAGGCGGGCTGGACGGGCCGGCTTGTCGTCGAGATAGCGAACCTCGCAAATCTTCCCTTGCGTGTCTATGTCAACGAGGGCATCGGACAAATCCTGTTCTTTGAGTCGGACGAAGATTGCGCCGTGTCGTACGATGACCGGGGCGGCAAATATCAGGGGCAAACAGGCCTGACTTTCGCAAAAGTTTAGATTGCGACTGTAGCTGGCTTGTCGAGGCTGAATATGTTGAATCTCGTACTCCGATTTTCGTTTCCGGTCCTGTTGCTGACCTGTCTATCGATCTCACAAGTGCAAGTTGAGCAAACCGATGGCCGCCTAAAGGCAGAACTCAAAACTCGGCCACGCGCCCGCGATATCGGTCTCAAGATCGGGGTGTTGCCGACGGGCGCGCTAAATGCGATCACGGATGTTAACGGTGTCCTTGTCGGTCAAACGACGATCATTAAAGGCGACGATGTTCGCACGGGCGTCACCGCGATCTTGCCGCATGGCGGAAATCTATTTCAGGAGAAAGTTCCGGCGGCTATCTATGTCGGCAACGGATTCGGCAAGCTCGCCGGGTCGACGCAGGTTAATGAGCTCGGGGAGATCGAGACACCTATTCTATTGACATCGACGTTGAGCGTTCCGAAGGTCGCCGATTTTTTGATGGACTATATGCTGGCGCTGCCGGGTAATGAGAATGTCCAGTCAATAAATCCGGTGGTGGCGGAAACAAACGATGGATTTCTGAATGACATCCGCAACCGGCCGATCAGCCGCGATGATGTATTCGACGCGATAAAGTCTGCTAAGACAGGTCCGGTGGACGAAGGTACCGTGGGGGCCGGAACGGGCACCGTTGCATTCGGCTGGAAGGGTGGTATTGGAACCGCATCGCGGAAGCTGTCCTCTAATCTCGGCGGATATACCATCGGCGTTTTGGTGCAAACCAATTTTGGCGGGGTGTTGTCGGTCGATGGTGTGCCGGTGGGTGTTGAGTTGGGCAAGTACTATTTAAAAAATGCCTCAACTCTGTCAGATCCGCAGTTCGCGACGCGCGATCCGCGATCGCCCGACGGATCGATCATTATTGTCATCGCAACGGACGCGCCGCTTGACGCGAGGCAGCTTCGACGGATCGCGGAGCGCTCAATGGCTGGATTGGCCAGAACGGGTTCATCCATGTCGAACGGCAGCGGCGATTATGCGATCGCATTTTCAACAAAGAACCGGATAAATGGCAGCGACAAGTTGCGGAATGTTCAGGTCTTTGGAAACGATGCCATGTCACCGCTTTTTGAGGCGGTAATCGAAGCGACCGAGGAAGCTATTGTGAATTCACTTTTCAAGGCAACGACCGTGACCGGCAAAGACAAGCACACGATCCAAGCATTGCCGATCGAAGACACAAAAGCGATCCTAAAAAAGTATGGCCGGATAAAGTAGAACCCGGTTAGCGGGAGTCGCCCTTGGGAAACATCACCTTTGTCGGCTCGGCCTGGAGCTTTGCGAGCATCTCTTTCGTCAGTCGGGTCTTGACTGTGCCGGCACGACGCGGCTCAACGAGATACCTAACGATCGCATCTATCCACGTATTTTCGTCGACACGGAAAATTACCGTTGGCCGTTCACGCACCTCAAGCTCGTCGATCGGGGTCTGAGCAAGCAGCTCGCGATAGACCCCGATACGCTCCTTCATTACCTCGCCCAACTCTTTTTCGGCCGTTTCGCTCATCACCTTGGCGACGAACTCCAGATCGCTCTGATACGCGATCTGAAATTTTATGTCGTTCCAGATATACGGAAAAAGGCCCCACGAGTAATTAAATACCGCCGATGAGAGGACCTTGGAGTTGGGAAATTTGATGATGCGACCGCTTGGATGATTGGCGGTCGAGAGTGTCGGGCCGCCAAATTCCCAGAGAGTGGTGTCGAGATAGCTGACATCGATCACATCTCCGCTGGCCTCACCGATGGCAATGCGGTCACCGACCTTGTAAGGCGCTTTGACGATCAGATAGATCCAGCCAATAAAGCTAGATATGGGAGCCTGCAAGGCAAAACCCAGAACCAGGGAGAGAAGTCCTAGAGACACCGCCGCCGTGTACCAATTCGCGAATAATATTGAAAGAATGATGAAAAAGATCGAGAGATCGGCGAGGAGATTTACAATGCGGTTCAGGTTAAAGCGTGCTGCCGCGTCTTCAAGCGGTTCGATGAGAAATCCCTTTATTGCCGACCGCACAACAAGTACGAGCAGCACCGCCATCAAACCCGTCACGAGCCGTTCGGCCAACGGCTGGTAATCGCCAAGAAAGCCGAAAACGTCATTGCGAACGAAATAATACAGCACCCCGACCGCAAGCAGCACGATCAGATAGGTGCCGACCCAGACCTTGTGCTTGGCCTCGACCTTTCGATGTTTCGGCGGCTTTGGGCCGGCGGTCTGCTCGAGTGCATGGCGCACGTTCTGATCGGTACGCTTTAATTCCTCGGCTTTCTGTTTCTCGCTTTCGTTCGCCATTGGTTCTATTAAATGATAACCAAAAATTTGCGGCCTGATGCACGTAAACTTTGAAAA
>DASXPW010000168.1:0-7716 GCA_036493385.1 Pyrinomonadaceae bacterium | reverse complement strand
AGATAGCGGGCTTCGTCTCATCGCCAAATTCCTGATAATGCAGCTTAATGCCGTCAACAGTGGTAAATCGCGAATGCTCTGATAACGGCACCAACTCGCGCACGTTTTCGAAATCTACCGTGTCCGCCCGTGTCAACATCTTGACCGCGACAGCCGCTCCTGCGGCACCCAGTAAAGCTAATGCAAGGTCTCGTTTTCTCATGGCTTTTCCGTTTGGACAACAATTTTATACCAAAACGATCTTTGGCTGAATGGCCCGGCTCTCGGCGTCGTAGTAACCGATGGCGATCAGCTCGCCCGACTCATCCATCATTCGGAGCGGGCCATGCATGGGCGGAAAATCGTCCTGAACCCAAGTCGACAGACCGCTTCTTGTTCTCTCAACGCGATCCGGCGGCAAAATAAATTTCGGCAGATATTCCACGGCCGAGCGAAGGTCCGTTAGAAAACTTGCCGGGTCATTTGCCTCCTCGAGTTGATCTATCTTCACGGCGCCCGGCAAGCCAAACCTGCCGGCACGCGTGCGACGAAGCGCTTCCAGATGTGCGCCAAGACCAATCTCGCGGCCGATGTCCTCGGCAAGTGTCCGAATATACGTCCCGGCGGAACAAACTACTCGAGTGCGGACCGTCGATCCGTCGGCACCGACGATCTCAAGTTCGCGAATGGTCACATTCACCGGCTGCCGGGCCACGGCGACGCCCTGCCGGGCGAGCTCATAGAGCTTTCGTCCTTCGATCTTTTTCGCGGAGTACATTGGCGGCGTCTGTTCGATCTCGCCGGTAAACTTGCCGAGCACGGACGGCCAATCAACCTTTCCCAAATGGTCTTCGATCTCTTCATTCCGCAATCCGCAATCAACGGTTTGCGCTCCGGTTCGGTCACCTGTATCTGTCTCATGCCCAAAGCGCATCATCGCTTCGTATTCCTTTTCATCCTTGTCCAGAAACCGCGCCAGCCGCGTTGCTTTGCCGATCAATACTACAAGCACACCGGTCGCAAAAGGGTCGAGCGTACCGGTATGCCCGACGCGCTTTGTCTGAAAGATGCGGCGCACCTTTGCCACGACGTCATGCGAAGTCCAGCCTTCAGGTTTGTCGATGATCAGGATCCCGTCCATTCAATCAGTCACGATCTCAGCCACAAGCGGCAAATGGTCAGTCGCCCTCGAAGCTTCCGCGATATCCGTTACTACATCGCATGAGTGAATCCGATCAACAAATTGTTTCGGGACAAATAAGTAGTCGATTCGCGCGTGCGGGTCCCAAGCCGGAAACGTGTAGCCCGGTTCGGTGTGCAGCCGTCGGTAAGCGTCCAGATACCCGGCGTCTAACATTATTTGAATAGTCCGATACGTGACCCGACCGCCGAGCAGCAGCGCCAGGATGCGATATCGCATCGGGAGCTTTTGCATATTCAAGAGTTCACCGGGAGCCAGCGTATTAAAGTCACCGACCAACACGTGAAAGCCCTCGCGGTATTTTTTGATGTTCGCCAGCAGAACCCGCACCTCGCGCATCCGCTGCCGCTCGGTCAGGTTTGAATGCGTCGCCCGCAGGTGCACGCCGAAAATTCGTGTATCGCTGCCGGCAAGCTTTATCTCCATGTACGCTCGCCTCAGGTCGGGCGGGCAATGCCATTCAGAAGACTCGATCTCAACGCGGCTCAAAAACGCGACCGAAAAGTTTCGTCGCGAGGCATGATGGTGTAAACCCGTCAGCTCTGAGAGGCGATCGACGACATCCGTTCGGGTCGCTTCCTGCAAAATGACAATATCCGGGTCAACGTGCTTGATGACATCGGCGATGCGTTGCTCACGCCCCGTCCCGCCAAAGCGGATGTTGTAGCTCATCAACCTGAGCATCAGGCATCGACCTCTTTATCCATTTTGTCGACGAGCTTGAGATACGCCTGCCCGATCCAGTCCTTGCGGATTATGTAGTAAAAATCCTGCGATGCCTGGAGCGTCACCGGTCTGCCGCCGGCTGCTGCCTGCAAACGATGACGCAGTTTTTTTAGCTCGGGCGCCGCGATATCGTCGTCGCCTTCCTTAACCGGATGCGTGTGAATGCCGGGCACCCAGTAGCCCTCCAGCGAAAAGAGGTTGATCACTTCGTTGCCGACAAATGTGATGTCGAGGTCGCTCGTCATCGGTCCCTCGGCATCAAACGGCGCTCCCTCTTTGTAGCTGTGACCAGTCACCGAGCTGCCGCCAAGCACCGCCGCAGTATTCGCCGGTGTGTGCTGTTCGAGAACACGGCAAAATTCCTCAAACCGCTCACGGTCGCCGCCAAAAGCGAGCCGGATAACGTTTTCGCGCTTTTCTTCGTCAGTCAGTTTTTCGTCTGCTTCCCTTTGCCCGTCCAGATCGACCATGCGTTTATGCTATTAGTATAGCAATGTGGCGAAAGCGAAAGCCTGCGGTCGACGAAGCGGAGCGCGTCATTGCCGATCCTGAAAAGGCTCGCGAGCGGACGATGAACCGCGCTGTCAAGCTGCTCGCCGCCAAACCGCGTTCGGTCGGCGAGCTGCGTGAGCGTTTGCTTGAAAAAGACTGGACAAACCGCGAGATCGTCGACGCAGTGATCGAAAAGCTATCGGAATATAAATATCTCGACGATACTCAATTTGCTCACGACCTCGCCGTCTCAAAGCTCCGTCAAAAACCGCAGGGAAAACGGCGTCTCTTACAGTTGATGTCTCAGAAAAAGCTTGATCGCGAGATCGTCGACGATGCCATAACCGCGGCATATGAAAAATTACCGGAAGCCGATCTGATCGACCGCGCCATTGAAAAGCGCATGCGCCTGAAAGGCGTTCCTGAGACTCGCGAGGATAAAAAGAAGTTTTACGATTACCTGATGCGGCAAGGCTTTTCGTACGAACTGATAATTTCCAGGATGTCCGACGCGTCCCGACCGACTTTCGAGAACGAGGAGCAGAAGCCCCTCAGCTAGCAGCGATCCCTACCGCGTGGCAACAGGGCCGCACTGCCATGACCGCGGCGGAGATAGGTTTCGCTCCCGAGCCGTTCCGTGATCGGCCAATCCAAAATTCCCTGAATCCATTCTCCTCCGAACGGCGAAATTCCTAACAGAAGGGAACATTTTCCCTTGATTCAGAGATAAAGAATAGAATAATGGAGGACTGTATGAAGGTATTTTTTCGCCTGTCTCTCGCAGCGATTCTTGTGAGCATGGGAGCGATGGCAATTTCGGCACAGATGGGCAATGACAATAATCCGATGGTTGGCGGCGCGGCAATGTATAAGACGAAAAACATTGTCGAAAATGCCGTTAATTCCAAAGATCATACGACGCTCGTGGCTGCAGTCAAGGCTGCGGGTTTGGTCAATACACTGGAGGGCACGGAACCGTTCACGGTTTTTGCGCCGACAAACGAAGCGTTCGACATGCTGCCGGCCGGAACAGTCGATAATCTGCTTAAACCGGAAAATTTGGCGACACTGAAAAAGTTGCTTACGTATCACGTGATCGCCGGAAATTACGACTCAAAAGCAATTGCAAAAGCTATCAAGGCGGGCGGCGGAAAGGCCGAATTTACAACCGTCGAAGGCGGCAAGCTATGGGCGTCGATGGACGGCAAAACGCTGTTGTTGACTGACGAGATGGGCGGCCAATCGCGTGTAACGATACCAAATGTACGCCAGTCAAATGGTATCATTCATGTCGTTGACACCGTATTAATGCCCAAGTAGGTTTGATCATGCAGAAGCCCACTGTGCAGAAGCCCGCACGAAGTAAGGGCGATATTTTAAGTTGGAAGCAGTTGGTAGTCCGGTCTTTTTCTGGCGAGCGACAATAGCCCACACTGCCTACTGATCTCGCCCTTACTTCGTGCGGGCTTCCGCATAGTTCACGGACTTCTGCATAATTTAGTTAAGGGAAAAATTTATGCGAGTTATAGCGGCAATAATTTTATTAATAGGGTTGACGGCAATTATCTCGTTGGGTATCGGATCGAGTTCGCAGGCGTCGACACCGAGTGTCGTGCCAAATGTCTCGGCGACGCCGACTAAAGCAGCAAAAATGACCGAGGCGGTCATAAATGACGACGGTGTTTTTGATCTTATCGAATTTGACGGGAATACCGTCATACGCTCCGACGACGAATGGAAACGCCTGCTTACACCTCAGCAGTTTTATATTCTCCGTCAGGCCGGGACAGAGGCACCCTACAGCGGCGCGCTCGAGAAAAATCACGAACGGGGCGTTTACTACTGCGCGGCTTGCGGTCTCGCTCTATTTCGCTCGAAAGCAAAATTCGAGTCCGGTACCGGTTGGCCGAGTTTTTATGAGCCAATATACAAGAAGAATGTTATCCAAAAGGATGACAGATCGCTTCCTGAAGAAGACAGGACCGAGATTCTCTGTCCACGCTGTCACTCCCATCTCGGCCACGTTTTCGATGACGGCCCGCCGCCGACCGGCCTTCGATATTGCATGAACTCCCTCGCGTTAAAATTTAAGGCAACGAAATAGTTGGCAGGGTACTTATCCGCCTTCTCGGCGTTAGCGATCAGCGGCTCTACATGATAGCGGAAGCATTTGCTTTGAATGTCACGGAGTCATAATACAGTGAGATCGTGACTGGTCGATCTGATGTTCTGTCTGCTCCCCTATCAAGAGCTTTCTCTGAGATCCCCAAGTCGCTGAATTCAAGACTAAAGAATTCGGTTTTTGAGCCCGGTCCCAAATATTTGAGAGTTCCGGTTTTGCCGCTGGCCGCCTGTCCCGTGGCAACCGATTTGAACCAATCGTCAAATCCGCCAACTGATGATAAGGGAAGGTTGATGACAATTGAAGGATAAACGGAACTTGTAGACTCAAAGACGGGGCGATCAGATTCACCGGCGACATGCACGGCGATTCCCTGGCCGATGCCGAGTGCGCTGATATCTGTGATCGCGGCGCATTCTTTCTCCAGACCATTGATAGACAATGCGAAAGTGCTTGTATTCCATATCCTTGAATGCGGCGAAGCATAACTCCCGACATTGGCGTCGCCTCCGCCCTTGCCGTATCGAACCGACTCCGGCTTAAATTTGACGGTAATTGAAGCGCTGCCTTTCGATGCGCTGTCTAATTTGGGCAGCACGATAGATTCAATTAGAGCATTCTGGAAATCCATCCGTGAAACTTCTTTGCGGTTTGAGTCTATTGCTACGATCGCACCATTCTTTCTTGCATAACTACGATTGAAAGCGTTGCTTAGCCAATCATAAAAAACTTGTGACATGCCCGCGCCACAAGAAAACGAAGTTGAATCTAATGTTTGCCGGGTAAGACGTTTATCCGCAAAGCCGCCGTGGGTGGAATTTTGTGTTACTACGTCGGCCTTAAGTCCCCCAATTGCAACACTGCCGATCCTGCCGACGGGCTTGCCGTCCAATTCCAAAATAAAATTCTGAAGTATGACCGCAGCATTGCCCATAAAATCAACCTCCGCATCCCGACGCTGAAGTAGGAGATTTAGGATCGTCGGTATTCTACACCGTTTTCGACGACGGAAAACAAGAATTTTGTTCGCAATAAAACGACATTTCTAAGGCACCGATGGCGGATGATCTCGTGGCGGTGATAAGATTTCGGTATGACAGGCAGCGAGATCAGGCAGAAATTTCTCGATTATTTTGAGCGGCACGGGCACAAGGTCGTACATTCGTCGCCCTTGCTCCCGGCAAACGACCCGACTTTGCTGTTTATCAACGCCGGAATGAATCAGTTCAAGGATGTTTTTCTTGGGAACGAACGACGCGACTACATGCGGGCGGTTACCGCACAAAAATGCCTACGCGCCGGCGGCAAGCATAACGATCTCGACGAGGTCGGAAAGTCGGGGCGTCACCAGACTTTTTTTGAAATGCTCGGCAATTTCTCATTTGGCGATTATTTCAAGGAAGATGCGATCCGAATGGCGTGGGGCCTGCTGGTAAATGAGTTCAGGCTTGAGGTTAACCGGCTGTGGTTCACATATTTCGGGGGCGACGACGAAGTGCCGCCCGACAATGAGGCGCGCGATCTATGGATAAAGATGGGCG
Source organism: Pyrinomonadaceae bacterium (assembly GCA_036493385.1). Classification (GTDB taxonomy): domain Bacteria; phylum Acidobacteriota; class Blastocatellia; order Pyrinomonadales; family Pyrinomonadaceae; genus OLB17. Next base: position 1,655 of record DASXPW010000168.1, on the reverse strand, counting down.
CAGCGCCCGAGCGTATTTTGTCTTTCGACCGAAAGGACAACTTTTGGCAGATGGCAGATATCGGGCCGTGTGGGCCTAGTTCTGAGATCAACTATTACCTCGGCGAGGACCCGGACGATCCTGAAAAGAACTCCGCCTACTGGGTCAACGGCCCGGGCGACACGACCGTCGAGATCTGGAACCTCGTCTTTATGCAGTACAACCGTATCGAGGTCGAGCCCGGAAACTTTGTCCTTGAGCCGCTGCCCGCTCCATCAGTCGACACCGGCATGGGCCTCGAACGAATGACGGTCGTCATGCAGGGAGCGAAAACAAATTACGAGACCGATCTGCTAAGGCCGATCGTGGAGTTTACTGCTAAATTGGCGGAAGTGGGTTAGAACGCGGATCTCGCTGATCAGGCGGATACCGCGGATAAAATAACGCTTTGTGATCTTATCTCCGTTTGATCCGCTGGATCCGCCCGATCCGCGTTCAAAAATATGCCCGGAGCTATTCGCGTATTGCTAGTCGAAGACCAACCACTCACTCGGTTGGGCGTGCGCACAGTGATCGGGAACGAACCGGACATCGAGATCGCGGATGAGGCGGACACGTCATCAGATGGACTTAAGAAATTTCGAGAGTTGAGGCCAGATGTGACGATACTCGGTTTGCGTTTGCGAGAGTCGTGTACGATCGACGATCTCGATAATTATTTTCTTGAAGATCGAAAAGCCAAAGTCATCGTTTTAGCCGAGCATGTGGGCGATGCTGAGATCACAAAAGCACTAAAGAAAGGGGCGCTTGGATATATTTGCAAAGACGTGACTCCTGACGAGTTAGTCGATGCGATACGAACAGTTGCGAAAGGACGAAAATACATCCCAACTGATATCGCCGCGATCCTGAGCGAACACATTGGCAGTGAAGAATTAACACCGGCAGAGGCAAACGTTCTTCGCATGATCGTCGGCGGCATGTCGAATAAAGAGATCGCATTTGCGCTCGACATCTCCGAGAACACCGTCAAAACGCACGCAAGAAATATCTTTGACAAGCTGGGAGTTTCAGACCGCACATCGGCCGCGACGACGGCGATAAAACGCGGGCTTGTGAGAACAGATCTATGAGCTATATCGACACCCCTTTGACCGAATACGCTGAACAGCACACTAGTGCCGAGAGTCAGGTTTTGCAGGACCTCCGCCGCGAATGCTACGAGAAGTACGAAGACTCGGCTATGCTCTCCGGCTTTTACCAGGGCCGCGTGCTGGCGATGTTTTCTAAGATGATCCGCCCGCGCGTCGTTCTCGAGATCGGCACATATCTCGGCTATTCGGCGCTTTGCTTTGCTGAGGGACTCGCCGACAGCGGCAAGGTGATCACGCTCGATGTCAACGAAGAGACGAACAAAGTCGCCCGTTCCTTCGCCGCCAAAACTGACTACGCCGACCGCATCGATTTTCGTCTCGGGCCGGCGACCAAGATCATCCCGACGCTGAACGAAACATTCGACCTCGTTTTCATTGACGCCGATAAGCCAAACTACTCGAATTACTACAAACTCGTTTTCGACAAACTCCGTCCCGGCGGCTTTATCATCGCCGACAACGTCCTCTGGAGCGGCCGAGTCCTCGACAACGAAAAAGACGAAAATACCCAGGCCCTGCACG
>DASXPW010000167.1:0-3105 GCA_036493385.1 Pyrinomonadaceae bacterium | reverse complement strand
ATCGAGCAGCTTCGGGTCGCGTCTAAGATGTTCTTCAAGCATGTCGATCCGCCCGCGGTGGAGGGCCATCACGGGCGTGTCCGGCAAGTTCAGCCCGTGTTGAACATACATTTCCATGATCGCGTGCTTTGATTCGGGATTACGAGAATCTGTTTCCAGAACGACATCTACCGGCGCGAGGCGTTTTCCCTTTTCATCGATCACAGGACATCCGATCTCCAGTGCGAATGCGGTGCCCTCGACGCTCAACGTATAGGCTGGTCCGCTGAGCGCGCCGTCCGGCGGCTCAGGATTTCCGAGCATTTTGTAGAGCATCGCCGCTGTTTCGATCTTGCTTTGCAAAATGGCGCGGTTCAGCGCGTGTTCGAGGTCCATTGCACCAAGCTTGCTTAAGAGTTTGATGATGTTGTCGCGGCCGAGATTTGCGGCGTAGCTCAAAGGTGGACCCCAATTGCTGTTGCGGATCGTGGCGTGTTCATGAATCAACTGTGGGTTTCGGGCGACGATCTTCTCGACGGCCTTTATGTCGTCGCGCCAGATCGCATCGATCAGATCGCATGCTTGTACAAGTCGCATCCAGCTTGGTGACTGATACGATCTGGCGAGGGCGAGCTGCGCGTCGGCAAGCTTTGCGTTTTCGAGCAGCGGCGGAGCCGGATGAAAATGCCGAAACGCTTCGATCGCCGAGACGTCACGGCTGCGAACGGCTTTGAGCAGATCTTTTGCCTGAATTTTTAATTGTTCGAGATCGGGACGGACGGGTAGATAACGATGTTCTTTGCTGTAAATAGCCACGACGAGCCTCCTTTCGATTTCGGCGCCCGGAGGTCCGCTAGCTCGGGCAACAGGAGGTTCGCATCGGAACCTTTTTCATTTTGGAGATCGGCAGGTGGACTCGGTCCTTCCCGCGGACGGGCTGCGCCCTGCATCGGCGCTTCTCGTGCAGAGTACACGCAAAAGATATTCAAGGTCAATCGCTGCCTTCATTCGCCAAACTCTTATTTTTCTGCGGCCTTAGGAAGAGGTTTCTCGAAATGTTGATAATCGGTCGGGCTTTTCCAGGTGCCGCCCCAGGTCCATCCGAGACTCTGAAATAGCTTTACAAGTGCGCTGTCGGCGGTGAATGTGCCTTCCGCCGTGGGATCGTAAGTTCCGTTCGGCGGTAATTTGATCTGGCCTTTGTAGTAAGGGTTCTGGACCGTGTTGATATCGACCGCGCGTCCCGTCGCGTGGTTTGACAGCGTGGTGCCGCCGGTCACGTTGCGATAGTTAAAACACGACGTGTTGTTCGCGATCATCGACAGGTCGTCGTCCCAGCGGCCATTCTTGCGAAAGCGCGGATCGGAGATCGGGATGACCGATCGTATCGGAAACTTTTGCGCGAGCGCCGCCTCAAAGACCTGTTTGATATCGCGAACGAGATCTTTGTCGATCACGAGCTGGCCCTGATGTATCTGCTTATCGAACGAATAGTAGTTCAGCGTGATAAGGCGCTGTCGCTTGCGGATCTCGGCGGGACACGTCGGGTCTAGGCCATCAAACGCCTGCCGTTCCGACATCTGACTGTCGATGATCGGATGATGCAGCGTGCCGCGGCCGGAAGACGCCGACTGTGCGAACACGTGTGAAGCAAGATATAAAAAAATCGTGAGGAGTTGCAGTTTTTTCATTTGCTGTTCGACCTTATCAGAGTTATTACCTGATCGACCATACCTCTAGTCGAGCGGAGCCCCAGATCTCTAAGGATCAAAAGTCACGAGCGAGCCCTTATCGCGCCGCCGTGTTCAGGCGTCGAATCGCCCAGGACGTCATCGAAATCGTCGAAGTCCGAGTCGCGTCGGCTCAGGACTGGAGCGTCCAGATGCCATGATAGCCCATGCAGCCGACTCCCGGGCTCGCGAGGCAGACACCTTCGACCCAAAGCGCGGCCTTAAACAACGCCGGTGGCATCGGCGGCGGCACTAGGTTGCCAAAGAACACAAGCGAGCCTGAGACACCAGCGCCGAGCGCAGCGGAGAACGCCCAGATCTGTCCAAGTCCCCCGGTCAGATCAGTCAATTCCAGGGTTCCCCAATTTGTCGCGCCGCGAGGCACCTTACTGCCAAATGATGGAAAGTCCGGGGTGCTCATGCTGCCGCCGACCGGCGTGCCGATGCCGATCCCGCCGCCGGCCCCGTAAAATGTCAGCCATTTGGTCTTGCCGGCACTATTGTCTCTAAGTTGGATGCCCTGTGCTGTGACACCGAGCGTAAACTCCTCGCCGCCTGTAGCTTCGACCCCGGCGCTCGTCACAAACTCGATCGTCGACGGTCGAAGGCCCGCAACTGCATCAAATACTGTTCTTATTATGTCCATATACGTACGACCTCGGAAGGAAGAGTAATTTAACGGTAGACCAGCTACCCTCAGTACCTGGACAAACGTTTACTGGAAATATTTGAACGAATATTAATGCCGAGTCTGACCGGAAAGCAAGGCGACGGCGTGCGGCAGCACGCGACTGATGACGGCAAAGCATTCCGCGACCGCCTTTGGTGAGCCGGGAAGATTAATGATCAGTTTGTCGCCGCGGATGCCGCAGATGCCACGTGAAAGTATCGCCAACGGCGTTTTTACCGCTGTTTCGCGCCTCATGGCTTCGGCCAGGCCGGGAGCCTCGCGCTCGATGACGGCGCGGGTCGCCTCCGGCGTGTTATCGCGCGGGCCAAAGCCTGTGCCGCCGGTGGTGAGTATCAGGTTGATATCGTCACGTTCGGTCAAAACGTATATCGAGTTTCGCAAACCGTCGAGATCGTCGGACACGATCTGTTTGCCGACAACCTCTGCTCCGTTTTCGAGCAGCAGTTCGGCCAGACGGTCGCCAGAGGCGTCCGTCTCGATCGTACGGCTGTCGCTGACGGTTACGATGAACGCTTTGATCGATGTCATAAGACCTTTCCAGCGAAAGACCTGCTTATCAAGAATATTGGCGATGGCAAACGACAGCGTCGACAAAAACATCGCTCGTGCGCCGTGCGTTATGAGAGGCCGGTCACTGCTCAAACGGGCTTAGAGGATAGTTTTTTTGATTTCCCGCCGCAACCGCAATCAGCATCGCAGCCCGAT
>DASXPW010000166.1:0-5250 GCA_036493385.1 Pyrinomonadaceae bacterium | reverse complement strand
GCTCAGAAAAGATCTCGGATTTAAGGGCCTGATCGTCACCGACGCGATGAGCATGAGCGGCCTGACGCTGTATTTCACTCAGGAAGAGGCGGGCGTCCGTGCGTTTCTTGCCGGCGCCGACATTCTCGAAAAACCATCCGATACCGACGCGATGATCCACGGTCTGATCAACGCAGTTAAATCGGGCCGGATCAGCCAGGAGAGATTAGATCAATCGGTGCGAAAAATACTCGCCTGGAAATATCAGGTCGGCCTCGTCAAAAACAGGATCACGCCGATCGACCAGATAGATAAGATCGTTTCGGGCTCTGAGTCTGACCAGCTTGCACAGGAGGTTGCTGAAAAAGCGATCACGCTTGTGCGAAACGACGCCGGCCTGCTGCCGCTCGACCGCAACGCGAAAGTCGCCGTTCTTGGTATTTCGAACGGTTTCGATCCTGAGGTGACATTCGGGCCGCTGACGCGAGAGCTGCGAGCAAACGGCGTAAAATTTGACGCGGCGTTGATCCAGGAGAATACGTCGCCGGAACAAATTGCAAAGGCGCGAGAGATGGTCAATAAGGCCGATGTTGTGATCGCCGGTTTGTACGGCCGCGTCCGCACCGGTCAGAAGAATAGTGGGGGTCTGCCCGAGTCGGGGGCGCGCATTATTCGCGACCTTATCGAGAAGGACAAGAAAGTGGTTGGCGTAAGTCTTGGCAATCCATACGTTCTTGAGGCGTTTCCGCAAATGAAAACGTATGTCGTGACTTATGGCGACATGCCGTACCTGCAGCGGTCGGCCGTAAAAGGCATTTTCGGCCTCGAAGACATCACGGGCCATTTGCCGATCTCACTGCCCGGACTGTATCCGATCGGAACCGGAATACAATTGAAGGCCTCGAGATAGTTCGCATTTTGGTTTATTTGTCGGCTTCGCCGCTCTATTTGCGGAAAAGCTTCGCTTTTCCGACACTGTAAAAGAAATGATCGCGGCTGCGCCGCCGAACGGGAGGCATAGCCTCAAATGCATTCTGACATGCGGGACGGTGAAGCAGAGCTCCACCGCAAATAGAGCGGCGAAGCCGCATTTTTTATGACTCAAACCTGGGAGATCGAAAATTATCTCGAAGTCCGAAACGACCAGCTCTACGTCGACGGCGTGTCAGCCGTCGAGCTGGCGCGTGGACATGGGACCCCTCTTTTTGTCTACAGTGAGCGGCGCATCAGGCGCAACATCGACCGTCTCAAAAAATCTGGCGACGTTATAGACTGTCCGCTAAAGCTTTGCTACGCGGCGAAGGCAATGTCGACCATGGGAATTTTGCGAGCGGTCCAAGACGCCGATTGCGATATCGAGGTCAACTCCGGCGGCGAACTGTGGAAGGCGTTAGAGATCGGTTTCCGCCGCGATCAGATCATCTTTAACGGCACAAGCAAAGAGATCTGGGAGCTTGAGATGGCGATCAATGCCGAGATCTACGCTATCCAGGTCGACTCGCCGGTCGAACTGGCGATGATCGAGACGGCCGCGAAACAGCTCGGCAAACCGGCCAACGTCAGTCTCCGGCTTGTACCCGAGATCGAGTCCGCAACGCATCACGGTCTGCAGACCGCGCTCCTCACGTCGAAGTTTGGAATGATGCCCGACGAAGCGCGTGAATGTTTTCGTCAGTACAAAGATTCACCGCACCTGAACCTCGCCGGCCTTCACCTGCACATCGGCTCGCAAAACCCTGACCCGTCGGCTTATACAGAGGCGTTTGAAGTTCTGTTCAGTAATCTTCGCGCGATCTACGAGGAAACGGGTATTAAGCTCTCGCACATAAACCTCGGGGGCGGCTTCCCGGTTGATTACATCTCAGGTGACGAAACCGCCGAACAGTTTTCCGAGAATCGGCGCGAGATGTTCGAGGCCGATTTTGAACCGGAAAACGCGATCAGCAACGCCTGGACGACCGTTAAACGCGCAGCCGAAACCGTCAACGCATTGCCTCTGCTTGATGGCATTACGCTGCTGCTCGAACCCGGCCGTAGCATCATCGCCGACGCCGGAGTGCTTTTAACCTGTGTCAGAAACATCAAAAAGCGTCCCACCGCACAGCCAACCGCCAACCGCCAACTGCCAACCGACGCCTGGATCCTCACCGACGCCGGCTTCAACCTCCTGCTCTCAATGGCGACTTATCACTGGTACTATCACCTGATCTCAGCCTCACGGGCGTCTGCCGCGCACGACTTTACGTACAAGGTTGCCGGTCCGCTCTGCGACGGCGGCGATGTGTATTTTGATGTAGAAGCTGAAGGCCGTCTGCCCGACTATCGCCTGCTGCCGGAAAATATCCAGATCGGCGAAGTACTTGCTCTGCTCAACGCCGGAGCATACACATTATCTCAAGCGTCGCAATATAACGCTCGATTCCTGCCCGCGGTCGTGCTGATCAAAAATGACGGGAAAGCAGAGTTGATTAGGAGAAAGGACAAATTCGCGGACCTGATCTCGAGCGATATTTGGTAGAGTCAAGCAACTGCAAGGCGTATTCCCGCTGCTACCTCAAGCGAGTCGGAATACTCAATATGCAAAACTCGTCGCGGTTTGTTTGACCTGGTCTTTGACGATGCGTGAACGATCAACGGACTCATCGCGATAACTCCGCCGGCTCCGCTCGTCGCAACAACCTCACACCCTTCACGAACGATATTGTCAATAGCCACGGCGTCCAGCACACCAAATTTATGCGAACCCTCTATTAGACGTAACGGTCCGTTCGACTCATCAGAAGCGTCAAGTTGAATTCTGAGGGCGACGATTCTTTCCAGTGCCCATGCGGGCGCAAGAGCGTAGTCGATTCCCCCTTTTCGCGACCACGGTCCCCATTCATCGCCAGCTTCAAACTTGACCAGCGGCAACGCAGTGTCCTGATGCCATGAAACCAGCCAATTGGCTCTACTTGTTTTGCAGAACAACGTTGCCTTAAACGGAATCGCCGGTTTTCCGAGAGACCGCTCAGCGATCACCTTGAGCCGCTGGTCTTCGGCGATGTGTCGAACTTGTTGACATGAAGACATTAAATGACGAACGCCGCCGCGACGCTCATCCGAGAATAGTGGCTCAAGCGAATTAAGCAGTTCCCCACATTCCGCGACGCTGAGAACACCTTCCTCTATCGAATACCCAAGCTCATTCATCCGAGATCAACGCCCGCCAAGAATCTTTTCCAGCGATTGCTCAGACGTTTCTGGCAGATCTAGCTCAAACTGGGCGCCGATATCTGCAATGCCGGCCAGCACGCCTGCCTTGCTGGCCTCGTCGCGAATCTCGGCTATCGTGGCGAGGTTGACATCGCAGACGGCGGCGGCCTTCACAAGCTCACGATATTGTCCGTAGCGAAATGCGATCTGGTTGTAAGCCGACGACCGTGCGGTTAGTTGCGGAACCTCTTCTATCAGATGGGTCGCCTCATCCAGCAAAGCGATCGCGTCGTTATGCTCGCCGATCCTTTCCTTGGCATCGCTCATTTCGATGAGGGCAAAGGCACGATCGGCATCGTCCTCGATCGCATTAAGTGCAAACCGCGCCTCGGTGTCATTTCGCTGTAACGTCAAGACCGAAGCGACCTGCGACGAGGCAGCCGTCCGATGCGGAGGGTCTTCGATCGACTGAGCTATGTCTACCGCCCGTTCAGGCTTGTTAAATCCTGCAAATTGAGCCGCGATCGAGCCAAAAAGAGCGTAACGCGATCGGCTGTCGCGCGTTTCGCTATCTTTTTGCGAGCGGAGTATCTGATAGGCTTCGTCAAGAGCCTCGAGTGCCTCGTCCGTCTCGCCGCGGGCGGAATAATGACGAGCAAAGGCCAACAGACAATTCGCCATCTGCGTCTTGTCCGTGACCAGATCAAGCGTCCTGTCTGCCGTATCGACCGAGCCCGCGTGAAGAAAGCCCATGACGGTCGCGGCAACAAATGTATCGCGGTGGATATTGTTCAGTTTGACCGCTTCTTCTTTCGCCAGATCATAGGTCGCGATCGCAAGGTCATTGCGGCCCGCGTCGACAAAATGATTCCCGATCTCACAGATCGTTCGGATACGTTCTTCGTTCTGGTCGATATCAGCGGCGGCGTCACGGGCCTGTTCGAGCAGTGAGGCGGTCTTTTCTTTTTCACCCGTTTTGAGTGCCTCAGTTGCCATCGCCTGTAATGCCGAGACCTTTGCGCTCGGAAACTCGACACGTTCGAGCATCTCGGCAGCGGCCTGTTCATCTCCGTCAGACGCAACGCGAGCGGCGGCTGAAGCAAACACGAGATCCGGATGCATCATCGTTTCGGCAATGCCGATGGCCTTTTCGATCTCGCCTTTATGCACTTTTTGAAGAGCAATGCGTTCAAATGCCTCGGACCGCAAGCCAAATTCTTCGATCGCCTCTGCGAGTTGGATGGCGTACTCATCGTCGTCAAGCTCGGCGCATTTCTCTGCAACTGCCGTCAAAAGCTTGTCTCGTGTAAATGGATCATCGACGGTGTTGGCAAACTCGGCGGCGAGATCGACATTTCCGGTAGCCAGATATCGAGGTACGATCGCCGACATCGCCTGGGCGTGACCGTCGCCGCTGCGGATGCGCTCGGCCACGTATGCAGCCGCGGTCAGCAGATCATGACGAGCATCTTCGATGGAGATAAAATGGTCTGGCATATGGTCAGTACCGCCCGCGGTCGCGGATGGGGATGTTTAAATAAATTCAAAAAGCCCGGCTCGCCACAGCAAGCGGTACTGACTATCTCGCAAACGCTAACCTGATCGACTCCGGCCACCAGTCGTTAAGATCTTTCGCGATCCAGCGGGCACCAGCCGCACGCAGCTCGTCAACCGATACGGTATTCGGCACGCCGAGGACCTGCAGGTCGGCTGCGACGCCGGCCCGCACCCCCGCGGGCGAATCTTCGATGACGACACATTCCGGATGGGTCATCGGCAAGTGACCATGCGAGGTCCGGTAACTGTCGATGCGATCAAAGCCCGCGCGATAACATTCCGGATCGGGCTTTGTTTCTTTGACGTCGGATGCCGAAAGGACGATCGAGAAAAGGTGGGCGAGGCCCGCGCGTTCAAGCGCATATTCGATCTCGGTATGATTGCACATGCTGACAATGCCAAGCGTAAATTCGTTCGCGGCCTTGCGAATAAAATTCTCGACGCCCGGAAACAGCGGCAAGCCGTCAGAAACCTTTTCGCGCCAGGTTTCAGTCTTCCGTTCGACGATCTCAAGCACCTTGT
>DASXPW010000165.1:0-11126 GCA_036493385.1 Pyrinomonadaceae bacterium | reverse complement strand
CCGTTTAGCGGTTTGCCCGATTTGAGCTCCGTAGCAAAGCCGACCAGCTCCTGATTGTCGACAAACGCATCGAGCCCGATCTGCGTCGCCTGCAGCCAGGTGAAAACGCGCGTGCGGTCGTACTTGTCTTTTTTAACCGTCGGCTCGACGTTGACGATCACGTTTCCGTAGCCATTGTTGAGGCCTCTGCCGACGTCGATGCGAGTCTCGACAAGCTCGTCGGGTACGTTCTTGATCGCGACAGTCTCGTCATACACCAGCTTTCCGGGAATCGTCGGCCGTTTTGTGTCGTCGTCATAATTAATCCGGCGAACATACTGTTGATACTGATACCAATCGGTTGGCTGGACGGCGTAGAGGCGCACTTTGACAGTGCTGTAATTTGTCGAATAGATCGAGAAGGTCGGTTTTGCAGTCGGGTCCATCACCGACATGTAACCGCCCTGCGCGTAGAGGTTTGCTTCGGCGGAGCCTACGTTGATCGTGGCGGTTGCCGGCTGCCCAAGCTGTTGACCAAAGATATCCGATATGCTGCCTTCGACCGTTACCTTGTATGAGGCGCGCCCCTTTTTATAGCCCTGGATGTAAACGTAATTTCCCGACGGATAGATATTGAGCCCGTCGATCGCCGGCTCGATCTTGAGCATCTCTTTCGAAAACTTTGACGCCTCTACCGAGTTATTGAATTCAAGATACCAATCCGCAAACGGCGAGCAATTCTTGTTCGTTTGGTAACCGCAGTATCCGCCCTGAAATTTCATCGGGCCATAGGTTTGGAACGTGAATGGCTGCGCCGCAACCGTTGTCAGCGGCCCTTCGCCGGAGTGCGTACCTTTTTCGACTGTGACAGTTATTGTCGAGGCGCCCGGAAGCGCGTTTTCGGTCGAGCCGTCAGTTGCAACCGCTCGCATGACCATCCATCGATGCGGCTGCGCCTGTTTTGCGTAATAAGTAATTGTCGAGTCGGCGTCGATCTCGTCTTGTGTGGCGAGTCGGGTTTGAATTCGACGTCCGCCCGCTGAAACCGTCGTTGTCCCTAAAACGGTGGCCGGGTCGATGTCCTGGTCAAACGACAAATAGATAAGCGCGTTTCGTCGTACAGTTTCATTCTGAGGAAACATCTGCTCGACCTTTGGCGGCGGCGTAGTAAACGTCCACGAAACGTCTTTCTGCAACGTTTGACCATTTGCCGACTTGGTTCCCGCGGGAACGCGGACCGTAAATTTTGTCGCCTGGGGAAAACGTTTGGTCGTGTCGAACATCAACGTCTTGGTCCCAAGCCAGCGCCAGCGGCCCTCCACCTGCGGAGAAAGCTCGACGGGACCGTATTGCGATGCCTGCTCCTGTGAAGTGACGGCAACCATCGGCTGTGAGAATGTGACATTTAGATCGGGCGCGAGCTTTACCTCGCCTTCGGGTGAATAGCGGATGACCTCGAGCGTCTTTGCCTGGTCGCTGACCGGCAGTGCGCGGTCCTCATCGGAAGGGAACTTGACCGGAACTTTGTTACCCGTCTTTGGCGCCGGCAATGTCCCGATGCGTTTTGCAAAATCGGTCTGGTCGCTCGCGTCGGACTTTATCGCAGGCAGGCGCTTTAGAATGTCGTCGGACTGGGCGTCCGACAGCGGATCGGTCGGCGGTAGAGTCTCCTTAACGCGTGTTTCGGCGCCTTCCTGCCCCTCGCTCAAACTGAACACCAAACCCGGCGGTACGTCCTTCAACTTGTCCTCCATCGCTTTTGCAGTGATCTGGCCGGTCGCCGCAAACGGTGCGACAAGGCCGACATAAATTGCAAACAATACTATCCACGAAACCAGCTTTCTCATCTTAAATGGGCTAAATCTCTCCCGTCGGTTGAGATAAATTCTCCTTTATATTTCAGGCCCTCACCGCGGGCTCATCTGGTATTTGAACGACCCGAAATTGTAAATCTTGCATCCGACGGACATTGCCCGCTTCGACCGACCGACCGGCGCGAATCAAATGTAGACCACGCGCGTACAAATTCTCAATAAGGCCCTCCGCCGAACGCCTTCACTAATTGCGTTTTCCTGCTATACTGATTCCAGAAATTGCAACTTCTGTTTCTGAGCTGTCGTAGTGTAGATGGCGGAAAGCGCGTTTTAATATAAGTATTTAGGAGACAGCATATAAGATGGGACTCTGGCAAAGACTAACCAGGATCTTTAGGGCCAGCACCGGTGCCGCTCTCGACAAGATCGAAAATCCGGAATTGGTGCTACAGCAGACGATCAGGGACATGCGCGACCGCGTGCCCGAGCTTAATAATTCCGTCGCCCAGGTGATGGCCACCGAGCGCCTGCTTTCCAAGAGCAGAGAGAACCTCGAGAAACAGGTCGTCGACCTCGACAGCAAGATAAAGGCCTCGGTCAAGATGGGTCGCGACGACATCGCGACGGCGTACATTGGCCAATTGCAGCAGGCGCAGCTCGATCTCGAACGGACCGGTGGGCAGCTTGAGCACGCCGAGCTTGCCTCAAAACAAGCTCTAAAGGCACGTGACAATTACGTCATCAACATGAAGAAGCGCACGGCCGAGGCCATGCAGCTTATCAGCGCTTCCAAGCAGGCCAAGCTGCAAGAGCAGCTCGCGCAGACCATGGAGACGTTCAACATCGGCGACGACTCATCGACCTTTAACGAGATGCGTGAAAAGATCGACCGCCGCGTGGCCGCTGCCGAGGCAAAGCTTCAACTCGGCTCGTCGTCGGTCGACGCCCAGATGCAGGACATCGAGCGCGAGGCGATGGACATTCAGCTTCAGGACAAACTGCTCGAGTATAAGCAGCAGATGGGCTTGCTTGGCGAGGGGTCGCAATCGGCCAGCAAGCAGATCGGCGCTGGTCAGGGCAATAACGCAAAGGAGACCGACGTCGTCGAGCCCGTAATCGAAACCGAGACCACCGACGCAAATAGGTCGAATTGATCTTGCGTTTTGAGTACCGCCTTTAGGCGGCCTGATAAGCACCCGTAGCGAATTTATCAAACGCACTTAACTAGATAAGCATCTAGTGTTTTATGGCAGATTTGGCGAAATACCAGCAGGAACTCCAACGCTACAACTCAAGCTATTTGAAGGAGGCCGTCAAAGAGCCATATAACTTTTGGGGCCTTGCCGGTTTCGCCATCGCCGCCGCTTACTCGGGAAGCGTCATTCCGCTGTTGCTCGCGCTGATCGCCGAAGCTATTTATATAGTCATCGTCCCGAACCTGCCGTCATATCGCCAGATGGTCGTCCGCCGTCAGAATCAGCGGATGAAGGAGCTGCATCGGGCCACTCGTGAAAAGCTGATCAAATCTTTTACCCCACGTGAGCGCGAGGCGGTCGAATATCTTCGCTGGCTCAAGGATAAGATCCAGGACAACTATAAGAAGTTCACCGGCGCCCGCGAGCTTCCGAGCAATCTGCATACGCTCGACCAGCGGTGGGAAGATTTCGTCGACTTGCTCGACGTTTATCGCCGCCGGAAACAGCACCTTAAATCGATCAATCGCCAGGCGGTTCATAATCAACTATCTCAGGCTTATCGCGCGGCCGAAAACGCGGGCGACGAAAAGACCCGCCGCGTTCAGCAAACCAATGTCGAGATACTCAAACGCCGCATCGCCTCGTTTGACGAGATCGAACGCAGCGTCAAGCTCGTCGAGGGCCAGCTTCAATCGATCGAAAATTTCTTTAGCTACCTCAACGACGAGATCGTCACGATGTCTACGCCCGAGAAATTCTCGCTGCTCGATTTCGAACAGCTTTCCGACTCCATAGCCATGACAAAACAGATGCTCGACGCCACCGCCGACGACGTTGGCCAGCTCGACGCCTACAACCGAGCGATGGGCAACTACGAGCTGCTTCCGGAAGGCAAATAACCGCCAAACAGCCATCACCTGCGGTGAAGCAAGGGCGTCACAAGAAGAATTAACAACGGATAAACAAAGTGGCGCACAGATAACTGAAAACAGGATTCTGCATTCTATCTGTGTTGATCTGTGTGAATCTGTGGTTCCTCTATCCTATTTTGCGGGTTACCTTTCTCACCGGTCAGTGGCGCCGCGGGCGAGATGGCCGACTTTGACCGAGGCTCGATAGATAGAGTCGAGTTCGACGGCGCCGAGCAGCTTGTATGAGCCGAGGGCCTTTAGTCCGGCGGAGGCCAGGCAGCCGCACTGCGAGCAGTCTGGGTCGCCGCCAAATTGGCAGGGTGTGATTCGCGTCTTAAAATCGGCGGAGTAATTGACGGTGGTCTGCGAAAAGAGACATTCCGACGGCGACGCTGGCGGGTTGCGAAAGCCCTCGATAACCAGGTCGTGAAGATCGAGCTTCGGAAAACGCTCGCGCATCCCGGCCAACTCATCAAGTACGCTGTTTCGCTCTTCGGCTGTCAGGATCTCCTTGTCCGACGCTCCCTTTTGCGGCGTGAAAATGCTGAACCACACCTTTTTTACCTCTGGCCGCGGCGTCCAGAACTCAAGAAACTCTTCGAAGTATCCGGGCCGACCCATCATCTGTCTTGTGATGGTGCAATGGACCGTGATGCGCTGGCCTTTGATGTTTTCGAGGATGCGTCGATAGGTTGCGGGCTTTCGACGAACGTCGTGGTCCGCCTCGTTGCCGTCGATCGAGACGACGAGATGCAGATCCGCGATCGAATCCCATTCCGCCGGTATTGTTCGGACCGCGCTTGTAACAAGCTGGACGGCAATGCCTTTTTGGCTGAGTATCGGTAAAAGCGTACTTAGCTCGCGAAACCGTACAAGCGGCTCACCGCCGACAATGGAAATGTGCAGCGGCCGATGTTTCCTGACCAGTTCAAGGACGCCGTCGATCAACTCTTGAGATTTGTGATCGGCCAGCGAGCGAAGCGGTCCGGCATCGCCCAGATGCACGGGTTCATAGGCGTAACAGCCCGGACATCGAAGCGGACATTCGCGTGTGATCTCGATCGAAAGGGAAGGATATTGCCCGGTTAGGATCTTGCCCCATGCTCGAAAAACGTCTGATTTTTTCACCAACCCTCTCTAGAAACCGTTTGGAATCTATTTTTTATGATTAGAGCAAATTTCGCGTCGAAAGGCGATAGGAATGATCTCGAAGCATCGCATGGATCGAAGTCAACGAAAGCTCTGATGAGTTTCGTGTTGTTTCGTGGTTATCTTAAAAGCCGAAACCAGGAATCTACGCGAGAAAACACTGACAGCCACGACGCGGCGGTGCGCACAAGGCTCTTAGACACTACGCTCGACGGATCCTCCGGCCGCGATCCTGGGCGCCTGTGCGCTTTCGCAGCTCCATTGAATTTCGGGGCATTTTTTCGTGGTCTTCTCTGAGCCTTTAGCCATGAACCCGCACAACATAGCCCTGCGTCTGATAACGAAAATTCGAAGGCTGTCTCGGGTAACGGGTTCGGTTTTAAGACTTGAATTTCTGCAATTCCCGCACCGGCCAACAACGGGTAAGTGCTGCGACTGCAAAAGGAACCCGGTCCTTTTCGAAAATGTACCTTAACGCCGGTACACCTCGGGACACGCTGGTACGCTGGTACACGGCACAAGGTTCCTAGGATTGGTTTGGGCCGATCGGACGGAGCCGCTCAACGGGCATATCTAGCCACAGCCTGCTGAAACGGCTTTGTTGCCGGCGGGATGACCAGCGGCGGCGCAAATGCCGCAGCCGTCAGCAAGTCCTTTGCAGAGTGGCCGTAGAGCGCCTGGTTTGCGTTGTTGTCCGGGCTGATCACAACACCCGACAGCGATAGTCCGGCAAAGAGACCCTTCGAACGCGAATATGACAAGATCTGCGCCTGGAGTTGTGCGTCGGTTGACGCTTTAGCCGTTCGGCCGATCGGGCCAGCTGCGGCCGAGGCTTCGCCGCCGATCTCAAACTTGTCCTCGAGCAGATTCTTGACGCTGTTGTCTGTCATGAACAGCATCACGAAGTCCGTCGACGAACCGCCGATCTGAAACCCGACGCTCCCGCCGCCTAATTTGAAAAGCGTAGGAGCGCCCCAGCCGTTCCCGACGCGGCGGACGATCAGGCCTTTACCTCCCTGACCACCGACAATAAACGCGCCTTTTATGACATTTGGAAATACGGCAACCGCCTTGGCCTTTCGGAGCAGGTCCTGCGGAATCGACTTCTCGCGAAGTGCCATGATCTGATCCAGCGACTGTGTGACCTTCTGAGCGGTCTTGGCCGCATCGGCGATCTCTTTGTCGTTTTGGCTGAGAACCGTGATCGAGAGGGCTATTGCGATGGCGACGGTAAAGAGCACTTTGTTCATATCAATATTGTATGTCGCGGTTTGTAAAGTTCAAAGATCGGAGACAGAAGCGCGACACGGTTTGTGGCGGCGGCTGTCTAGTAAGTAGAATCTTCATTTATGCCATCGCCGCTTGTCGCCATCATAGGCCGTCCGAATGTCGGTAAATCGACGCTCTTTAATCGTCTGACCGGCAGCCGCAAGGCCATCGTCGGCGACGAGCCGGGCATTACCCGCGACCGCAACTTTGGCGAGGTCGAATGGCGGGGCGGCACCTTTCGGGTAGTCGATACCGGCGGTATCGTGCCGGACGATGAGGCAGTCATTCCCGCGAACATATTTATACAGGCATCGCGTGCGATCGACGAATCGCGGGCGATCGTATGGGTCGTCGATGCCCGAGCGGGCGTAACGCCTCTTGACGAGGAATTAGCAGGCTTGCTCCGCAACACCGGCAAGGCCGTGTTCGTTGCGGCGAACAAGGCCGAGACCAGAAAGGTCGAAGCCGAGGCGGGCGAATTTTATCGATTTGGATTTGATCTCGTTCCGATCTCCGCCGAGCACGGCTCGGGCATCGGCGATCTGCTTGACTTTGTCTTCGATGCGATAGAGATCTCTGAGAACGACGAGAAGGTCGAATCCGAACCGATCAAGCTAGCCATCATCGGCCGGCCAAATGTCGGCAAATCGTCCCTGCTGAATAAAATCCTCGGCGAAGAGCGCGTTATCGTATCGCCTATAGCCGGAACGACCCGCGACGCCATCGACACCGAGCTAACCAGCGAAGGCGAAAGATTTCTGCTGATAGACACAGCCGGCATTCGCCGCAAAGGAAAAACTTCCGAGATGGCCGAAAAGCTCTCGGTCATAATGGCCCGCAAGTCGCTCGAGCGTGCCGATGTGGCCGTCCTTGTTATCGATGCCATTGAGGGTGTCACGGGCCTTGATGCAAACATCGCCGGTTATGCCGTCGATTCGGGATGCTCTATAATTATCGCTGTCAACAAATGGGACGCGGTCGAAGAAAAGGCGACCGGGACGGCAAACGAATTTGAAAACGAGCTGCGGCGGCAGATGAAGTTTCTTGACTGGGCGCCGGTCGTAACGATCTCGGCACTGACCGGTCAACGGGTAACGCGTGTATTGCCGCTGGTAAAAAAGGCATTCGAGGCCCGTACGCGAAGGATCCCGACCGCGCGGTTGAATAGGTTTTTTGAAGATGCGGTCTTGCAGCCAAGAGGCGGCGCCGCTCCGGCCACGGGCAAAGGCGGTCTATCGCGGCTCAAGGTACAATTTATTGCGCAGGCCGGAATCAGGCCGCCATTGTTCATTTTGTTTACATCTGGCGGCAGACCTGGTCTGCATTTTTCATATTTGCGGTATATCGAAAACCGGCTTCGGGAAGCTTTCGATTTTTTTGCGACGCCGATCCGCCAAGTTGAAAGGCATAAGAAGAAAAAGAAGTAATGGACCTTTTATTACTATTGATACGCCTTGCGCTGGCAGCAATTTTTGCTACGGCGGGCGTCGCTAAATTCGCCGATCTTCGCGGTTCTGAAAAGGCGTTCAAGGATTTTGGCGTACCGGCCGGTCTGGCGTTGCCGTCCTCGATAGCTCTTTCGGTTTTTGAGATCGCGATCGCGGTTGCGCTGTTGTTTACAGGGACGTCATGGTTCGCTTCGGTCGGCGCGGCAGCTCTTCTCATATTGTTTGTCTCTCAGATGATCTACCAGCGCGCGAAAGGTAACGCGCCCGACTGTCACTGCTTTGGCCAGCTTCACAGCGAACCGGTAGGTGTGAAAAGCATTGTGCGAAATGCTGTTTTTCTCACGCTTGCCGCGTTGCCGGTCGCACGCGGTCCGGCTGGCCAGGGACTGGCGATCGAATCAATCACGCTTGAAATGGTGCCGACAATTCTGGGAACGCTCGCGGTATTGATGCTGGGCGGCGCGCTTCTATACTTAAGGAAGATCGTCGGAACTCAGGAAGAACTTAAGAAGCGGCTTGATATCATCGCGCTGCTGGAACCCGGCCAAAAGATCGCCGCTGAGGACGATGCGGTCGACCCGCAGGTTGGCCTTCCGATCGGTGCGCCGGTTCCTGAATTTGAGCTGCGAGCCGTTGACGGAGGACGAGTTTCGTTAGCGTCTCTTAGAGAGTCCGGACGCCCGTCGCTGCTTTTCTTTGTCTCGCCGACATGTGAGCCTTGCAAGAAGCTCTTACCGGATTTTCTCGAATGGCGTGAAGAGTTGTCCGACCGGGCGAACGTATTTTTTGTCAGCAGCGGCAAGGCAGCCGAGAACAAGAAGAAGTTTGCCGACCTTGAAAACGTGCCGGTCCTGCTCGATCCCGAACGACAATTCGCCAAATCTGTCGGTGGCCGCTGGACGCCTACTGCGTTGTTCATCGACGCGAGCGGCAACGTCGCAAGTCATGTTGCAGCGGGCGACCTCGCCATCGAGGACCTGGTCGCCAAGGTAAAGCGTGCCGACCTCTCGCGTCCGTTCACTAATTTCCCGAACGCAAATCGTCATGAACGGGGGCTTAAAATAGGCACCGAGGCACCGGACTTTTCGCTTCCGGATATCAGCGGCACAGAGGTGACAAAACAGGCCCTGCTCGGAAAGAAAACGTTGGTTACATTCTGGAGCCCGACTTGCCCCCACTGCACTTCATTTCTCGAAGAGCTTCGTGAGTGGGAGTCGACGCAGAAGAACGGTCATCCCAGTCTGATGCTTATCTCCGATGGCGAGCCAGGCCAGCATAAAGATCTCGGTTTGCGCGCGCCGGTGCTTCTGGATAAGGGCCACAAGATCGCCGCAAAGCTAGGCATGTCCGGTACACCGTCCGCCGTCCTTATCGACGAGACTGGCACGATAACGACAGAGACGGGAACGGGCGCGGCGAATATCTGGGCCTTGATCGGTCGACACACGAATGGGTCCAATTGATTGGCAAGTAACCGCCAGCGAAGGCGATGCCAGAACGGGAATTTTAACTACGAGGCGTTCCGTTATCGAAACGCCTGTTTTTATGCCTGTCGGAACGTTGGGTACCGTCAAAGGAGTTCGCTTCGAATGGCTCGAGAGTGAACTCGACGCACGCATCATTCTCGGCAATACCTATCATCTCTTTCTACGACCTGGGGCCGAAGTCATCCGCGATCTGGGCGGCCTGCATAAATTCTCGACGTGGCGGCGCTCGCTGTTGACTGACTCAGGCGGCTTTCAAGTCTTTTCGTTAGCCGCGCTTAGAAAATTGACCGAAGACGGCGTCGAATTCCGTTCACACATAGACGGAAGTCTGAGATTTCTCTCGCCCGAGGTCTCAATGGAGGTCCAGGCTGCTCTCGGTTCCGATATCGTCATGGCGTTTGACGAATGTCTGCCGGGCGGCGCCGCGATCGACGAAACCCGCCGCAGCCTGGAGCTAACGGCGCGGTGGGCGGCCCGATCGAAGAAAAGATTCGAGACTCTTCAGGCTGAACGCGCCGATACCGGCCGTTGTCGCGACAACGCCGGAGCGAAGCTCTCGGGACAGCAGGCTCTTTTTGGCATTGTTCAGGGTGCAGGGTTCGCCGATCTGCGCCGTGAGAGCCTTGAGCGGACTGTTGAGATCGGCTTTGACGGTTACGCGATCGGAGGATTGAGTGTCGGTGAGGAAAAGTGCCTGATGTACGAAGTCCTGGCCGGATTGACCTCGCAAATGCCGTCCGATCGGCCGCGGTATTTGATGGGCGTGGGAACGCCCGAAGACCTTCTCGAGGCAGTCTCGCATGGCATCGATATGTTCGACTGTGTGCTGCCGACACGAAACGGCCGCACGGGCAGTGCCTTTACATCGCTGGGCACGATCAACATTCGAAACGCCCGTTTCCGTACTGAAGATGCTCCGTTAGATCCGCGGTGTCCTTGCTCTGTTTGCCGGCGATATTCGCGGGCGTACCTGCGACATTTGTATCAGGCGGGCGAAATGCTGGCGGCGACACTTATCTCACATCACAATCTTGCCTTCTTTCTTGACACGATGAAGCAAGTCAGGCAAGCTATCGGGCTTGGCTCGTTCGCCGAATTCAAGAAACAGTTTCTCTCAGATCTCAAGCGAGAGACCGACATAAGCCGTTTGTAAATGGGAACTTGCTTGTATATCATAAAGTTTTATTTTTGCGCCTGGATCAATGAGTATATTTCTATTGTTTTTTCAAGACGGCGGCGGTACGAGCGGCCTGTTCTCTCTGCTTTTGCCGTTTGTCCTGGTGGCGGGCATCTTTTATTTTCTTGTCCTGCTTCCGCAGAAAAGACAAAAGCAGCAACTCGCCGATTTGATCACGCAACTCAAGATCAACGACGAGATCGTGACGAACGGCGGCATCATCGGAAAGATCAAAGAGGTCAAGGACAACAGCTTTATTGTGCAGAGCGCCGAGAAATCGTTTCTCGAGATCGGCAAGAGCGCTGTTGTAGGAAAGCGGCCTGAATAAGAATTTTGCGGACGGCTGGGGAGGACATCCCTCACCAAATGCCTGCGCTCACAAGAAGTAAGTAATGAAAAACAGAGCTTTGTGGATCAGGACGGCGATCATCGTCGTCATATTGTTGGGCGGGCTTTACCTTGTCTTCGGACCGCGTCACACGCCATCGACGGCCGACTTTACCTGGCAGGGAATAAAGGGCAACCTCGCGACGAACATCCATCTCGGGCTCGATCTTAAAGGCGGGTCGCACCTCGTAATGCGTGTCGAGGTCGATAAATATCTCAAAACTCTGACCGAGAATAATCGACAAGCCGCCTTGACAGCCGCAAAGGAAGCCAAGGACGCCGACGGCAATCCGTACCCGGTCACCGACG
>DASXPW010000164.1:0-3312 GCA_036493385.1 Pyrinomonadaceae bacterium | reverse complement strand
GTAATCCTGAGCGTTTCGTTTTGATCACTCGGTAGACTCCAAACGCGACGAGGCAAACCCAGGCCGCGATCGAAATGAAAGTCGCCATCCAAATAAGACGCGGCTCTACAAAATATAATTCAACGTGCGAGTCTTCCATTGGAAGCTGGATAAGGATCGCTCCGTTGTCGTCATGCCCGATCTGCGCCTCCTGTCCATTAACGCGGCCGTGCCAGTTTGGATAATAAAAAGTGGCCACGCGTGCCGGTTCCTCATTGTCGGCCGATACCTGAAAAACACGATATGTCGGCTGCCATGTTTCTATGGTGATGCTTCGGGCGCCGCTGGTTACCTTCGCCGGGTCTGCCAGGGCCTCCTTTTTAGCCCAGATCGGCCACCAGCAATCACAGCTATCGGCGGTCGAGAGTGCTGCGACGGTTTTATCGAACGACGTCGGCTCAAGAAAGATCGCGGGCCGGATAACTTGCGCAACGGAAAAAGTGATGGTCGCGGCCGCTAAGCCGCCTAAGACAAGAGCAAGCCGTTGGATCTTTGGATTCCGAAGGTCCCTGAGCTGGTCAACGCCCGCGGCAACAGCTACACAGCACACCAATGAGATGATTGCCATCCATCGCCAAGGGAATTGGGTCCGCTGTAGAAGGCCGATCCGATCCCAGATCGGAGAGCTCAACGGTGTCGCGAAAAACAGGCTGGCGGCGAGGACTGTCAAAAGCGCGTTTATAGGCCCGCGCTTGGATCGTTTAGCGCGGAGGTAAAATACCACGATCGCAGCTATCGCCATCGCCAGCGTAACAAGTAGCATCAGATCGAGAAACCCGAGCGACCTTTCCGAATATTGATCCGCAGAAGTATAAAAGAACGACCACACAAAGTTATTCCTGAAGTCATAGTCGCCGCTAATAAAGCTCTTGCCGGTATGATTAACAAACGGCAACTCGGAAACCATTCGGACCCAGTAAAACGCACTTAAGACCAGGCCGAGACCGAACGCCGCGAGAAGACGAGCAATATTCCCGATTCGGGCGTTTCTCCATAAAAGTGCCAGGGCAAATAGCGCGAGAGAGATCGATCCTAAAACAGCCATCGGAAGATGGGTCAAGATCAACGCCGCAAAGCTCACGGCGAGGCCGATGATGTCGACAATTTTCCCGCGTTTTATTACGCGGATCACATATAAAAAACAAAAGGGAAGGAAACACGCGGCCGCAAGCTCAGCAAACGTAAATGCGTTGTATACTTCATTTACGTGATACGGCACGAGAACGTACATCATGCCGCCGATGAGCGACGCTCGAGGCCGGAACCATTCTCGGCACCAGAAATAAACACCCGTGCCGCCGACGAAGAACATGAGGCAAATTGTCGCCGCAGTCGCATAAACCCAGTTACTGAAAACTGCATAAAAAAGAACGAGCAAAAAGTATGCAAGCGGCGGATAAAATCTGACGCCAACGTCGCCAAAGCCAGAGTTTACATTTGGTGCCCAGGACGGATACAACACACCGTGAGCTAGGCTGTCGCGAAAAACGAGCGCGAACTGAAAATGCTGCGGCAGATCGTTTCCTTTTGGCACGCCGAACATAATTATCGGCGTTGTGACAAGAACCGCCGCGAAGAAAATGAGGAAAATGTTCGCGCGCCAACTTAGCATCTCAGTCCTTTGGCAGTTGTGAGTCCGGGCCCAGGGACGACACACATTTGTTTTGATCGATAGTGTATGGAGCCCCCGACGGATCGATGATCTGGCCCGATCGATCGAGTTTTATGTCCACACCGGCTGGATATGGCGTCGTGCGAAGTATCGGCAATATTTCTGAAAAATTGGCCGCGCAGCGCGCGTTCGTTTTCTTGTATGAGGCGAGGGCGGCGTCCAGCACGTCGCGTTCGTCCAGCGAATCGAGCCACTGCAGTCTAAGCTCTGCAATGTGCTGGGTCCACGAGTCCGAGCCATTCTTATACATATCGCCGTAGATCGTACGAGCCGCATCGCGGCCGCCGCCACGCGTCTCCATCATCCCCGCCATCAGCTTGAGAAACGGCGGAGCGCCCGGAACTTTTGAACCGCGCTCATAAACATCGGCAGCTTTGTCATATTGCTTGAGTTTCCAATAAATGAACCCGAGATACTGATACAAACGCCATTCGTCGGGATTCTGCGCTATTCCTTTTTCCGTCAACTTGATCGCGAGGTTCGGGTCGACGGTCGGGAGCACGACAGCCCCGTAAACGAATGCGTTTATAAATTTGGGATCAAGGTCGGTCGCGTTATCGAGCAGAGGATAGAGCAGGCGAGGATTCAGCGAATTAAGGTCATCGATGTTGATCGTTTCCTCCTTTGCGTTGACGATCTTGTCACCGACGTATTGCAGCGAGCGCATCCAGTACCAATCGGCGATCAAGCCTTCGGCGCCCAGTGAATAACCTTTGAGACGCTTTCCCTGGAGGTCCAGATCCTCGTCCGAATATGACTCCGGAACCGTTATGCGGTTGGATCGGATGTGATCGCTAAGCGCGATCGTCCCGACGAAGGCAAGTATGGTGAACGCCAGGAGCGCGAGATTTCGACCGCTTAAGA
This sequence comes from Pyrinomonadaceae bacterium, assembly GCA_036493385.1. Lineage (GTDB taxonomy): Bacteria > Acidobacteriota > Blastocatellia > Pyrinomonadales > Pyrinomonadaceae > OLB17. Next base: position 737 of record DASXPW010000164.1, on the reverse strand, counting down.
CTCTCATGATCTACTTGAAATTCCGCCGGCTGAATATCGTCACTGCGATGATCAACACGATCGCACTATAGAGGGCAGCATAAAGGGTGCCGCCCAGGATCATCGACGAATTTGGCACCAATCCGTTGGCGGCCTCAGTGCGGAAGCTGAAATTGGCGAGATTCGGCATCAATCGATAAACCGCTTCGAGAAAATAGCCTGCCGATCTTGACTGGAGCCCTTGCGCCAAGTCGCGAAGAGACGCGCTGAGGTGACCGATCACAAAGACAAAGAAGGTCAACAAGGCTGACAATGCGGGAGATGAGAAACTTGAAAAAACGATCGCCACGGCCGTCGTGATCGTTAACTCGAGAAATATAAGATACACGCCGCCCCAGATGCTGATCGCTCTGTCGGATGATTCCACATACAACAGCGCGAGCGAGACGCCAATCCCCATTACGGCAACATTGACGAGCAGCGTGAGGCACAACCCGAAATACTTTCCAACAATGAATTCCCAACGCCTTACCGGCTTTGAAAATATTCCAAAGACGGTGCGCTTTTCGATCTCTTTGGACACCAGCCCGACTCCGACAAAGATGGCAATAAAGGTGCCAAACAGGAGCATCGCATTCAGGCCGATGTTGATGATCGTCCGCGCCTCCTGACCGTCGGTCAGATCACCAAGCAAGATCGCGCAAACAACGATCAGCAGGACGAAAAGTACAAGGTTGTAAAGGACGCGATCGCGGACG